>JBATLS010000166.1:0-4681 GCA_049289435.1 Saprospiraceae bacterium
GTATTTGCCTGTAGGGTGGTATATTATTCAGATCAATATTGCACAAAGGACAGTAAATAGTATGATTTTGAAAGATAAATGACGAAATAGGAAATAGGAAATACGAAATACGAATTACGAAATACGAATTACGAATTACGAAATACGAATTACTCCCGATAGCTATCGGGATTACGAAATACGAATTACGAAATACGAATTAGTAAAATGGAAAATGGAAAATGGAAAATGGAGAAATCATAGAACAAAGAGCCAAAATTTTTTGTACTTCGTATTTCGTATTTTGTGCGTGCCTGATATAGCTTGACAAAAAAGCTGAACCAAACTTGAAATAAAAAATTGTGCTGAAGATTGTAGAAGCCATTCATTTTTATTAATATTGTACCAACGAATCTTTATACAAGCGGTAAATGTATCGTCTGTGAATAATAAGTAGTTATTTGTGTTTTATTCCAGTTTTAATCATCGAAATATCCACCAGTTCCATTTGCGTAAATTAATTACTTAAAGTATATCTATAGTGAGTTCCAACATTCCAATCTTGTAAACTTAATTCAATCATATGGCTCGTAATATAAAATCAGCATTAATCCAAATGAGTCTCCCTATGTCCGAAGGGGAAGGCTCCATCGATCAGATAAAAAAAGCGATGACGGACAAGCACATCCCAATGATTGATGAAGCAGGCAAACAGGGAGTTCAGATCTTGTGTTTTCAGGAGATCTTTAACACTCCCTATTTTTGCCCAGGTCAGGATGCTAAGTGGTATGCATCTGCAGAGACTGTACCTGGTCCGAGTACAGAATTGATGCAAGCTTACGCCAAAAAATACAACATGGTCATCATCGTGCCTGTGTACGAAAAAGAACAATCGGGCGTCTATTACAATACCGCCGCTGTGATCGATGCTGATGGCAGCTACTTGGGCAAATATAGAAAGAACCACATACCACATACGGGCGGATTTTGGGAGAAGTTTTTCTTCAAACCCGGTAATCTAGGGTATCCCGTATTCCAAACAAAATATGCCAAAGTAGGAGTTTATATTTGTTATGACAGACATTTTCCAGATGGCGCCAGGTGTCTGGGGCTCAATGGTGCCGAGATCGTTTATAACCCATCTGCGACTACGGTTGGTCAGTCTCAATATTTGTGGAAACTCGAACAACCAGCCCATGCTGTAGCCAATGGATATTTTATGGGTTGCATCAACAGAGTAGGTGAGGAAAAACCCTGGAATCTGGGTAAGTTTTATGGGACATCCTATTTTGTCAATCCGCTTGGACAGATATTTGCTTGCGCTTCAGAAGATCAGGATGAATTGTTGGTCGCCGAGTTTGACTTGGATTTAATAGATGAAGTCAGGAGCAAGTGGCAGTTTTACCGAGACAGGAGACCGGAAACTTATGATCTATTAGTTCAATTGTAAAAGAATAATAAGCAAAATAATTAGAGATGGCCATTAAAAATAATCGGTTGACATCGGAAGCATATTTGCAAAATTTTGCGGACATTCATCCTCCCTTTGACAGTCAGGACGCGGCGGCGATAGAAGCCAATCGCTGTTTGTTTTGTTATGATGCCCCATGTATGAAATCATGCCCCACATCTATAGACGTACCTCAATTTATCAAGCAGATTGCTACCGAAAACATAAAAGGTTCAGCGCTTACCATATTTTCATCCAATATTTTGGGGGCAGGATGCAGCAAGGTATGTCCCGTCGAAAAATTGTGTGAAGGTGCTTGTGTTTACCATTTTTTGGGCGAAACACCGATCAATATTGCCAAACTACAGCGGTATTCTACCGAGAAAGCCATGTCCAATCACTGGCAACTTTTCGAAAGGAAACCCACTACAGGCAAAAAAGTGGCCGTCGTAGGTGCCGGTCCCGCTGGACTGAGTTGTGCTCACACTCTGAGTAGAGAAGGGGTAGATGTGACCATTTTTGAGAAGGAGCCCAAAGGTGGTGGCTTGATGACTTATGGCATTGCGGCGTACAAAGTAACGCCAAAATTTTGTGATGACGAAGTCAATTACATCACCTCCATCGGTGGCATAGACATAAGATATAACCAGGCACTGGGCAAAGATTTTTCTATTCAGGAATTACAGCATGATTTTGATGCAGTTTACCTGGCTTTTGGCGTTGGCTTAGCCAGACAACTTGATATCCCTGGTGAAGACTTGGTGGGAGTCGAAGATGCCATCAGTTTCATCTATGATCTGAGATCCAATGATTTTGCAAGTATTCCAGTAGGCGACAAAGTGGCGGTGATCGGCATGGGCATGACTGCTATAGATGCCGCTACACAAGCCAAAAGATTAGGCGCAAAAGAGGTGACAATAGTATATAGAAGGACTCAGGAAGAAATGCCTTGCACCCAGCACGAACTGGATATTGCCAAATTGGACGCTTGTCAAATCATCTGGTTGGCTTCGCCCAAAGAGATCGTAGGCAAAGAAGGCAAAGTGAGTCAATTGATTTGTGATGTGATGAAATTGGGTGAATCCGACGGTAGTGGTCGGCGCAGCCCTATAGCTACAGGGGAGACATTTACCATGGAGGTGGATATGATCATCAAAGCCGCAGGACAAATGCCTTACTCAGACCTAGTAAGTGCCCACCAAATCGAAAATATAAATGGGAAAGTAACCGTCAGAGATACATCAATCACCAATCTCAAAGGCGTTTTCGCTGGTGGTGATTGTGTCAATGGTGGCAAAGAAGTGGTAGATGCTGTGCAAGCTGGAAAAGATGGAGCAGCGGAAATTATGAAATACCTTTCATAATTTTTTATGTTAAATTTTAAATGATTGAATTTTGAATGATATGGAATAATTAATATTTTAAATTTTAAATGCATAAATGTTGAATGGTAAAGAATAAGTTGATATGTTAAATTTTATACTTAAAGTAAATTGAATTACAAAAATTTTAGATTTTAATCGTTTGATATTGAACGTATTAAAATTAATATTTTTCGCAATTTAATTTCTTTTGACTATAAATGATTGAATGTTGTATGAAAACAGAAAATAAGATACTGGAAATGACCTTTGATTTTTCGATTCAGATTATTGAGTTGTACAAAGTGTTATTGGAACAAAAGGAGTTCGTCATGTCGAGACAACTTTTAAGATGTGCAACAAGCATTGGTGCTAATGCAGAGGAGGCAAGTGCTGCTCAAACAAAAAAAGACTTTATAGCCAAGATGTCCATTTCTTCAAAAGAAGCCAGAGAAACCAAATATTGGTTGAGGCTATTGGATAAAAGTCAAAATAGTATTATGATTATTCACAACACTTAGCAAACATAGAACACATTATCAATATTATCACAAAAATCGTTAAAACATCTCAGGAAAACCTTAAATAATGAAATGTTGAATGATTTATGTTGAATGAAACAAAAAAAATCTCATTCAGAGAAATATTAAGATTTTGGTTTCAACAAAAGAAAAAATAAAGTTCAACATTACAACATTTAACATAATAAAAAAGTAATTCAACATTTAAAATAATAAAATTCAACATAATTTATCATGGCAAATATATCATCAAACTTCCTGGGCATAAAATCACCCAATCCTTTTTGGTTAGCCAGCGCTCCACCTACGGACAAAAAGACAAATGTAATCAGGGCTTTCGAAGCAGGGTGGGGAGGAGTAGTGTGGAAGACTTTAGGTACACAGGTGAAGAATGTCTCCTCCCGATATTCATCTGTGGATTATGGACGTCGTAGGATGATGGGTTTCAATAATATAGAGTTGATCAGCGACAGACCATTGGATATCAATCTCAAAGAAATATATGAAGTCGTCAAGTTGTTTCCGGATCGAGCCATGATAGTCTCCTTGATGGCGGATAATGATCGACACTCCTGGCACGAACTCATCCAAAAATGTGAAGATGCCGGAGCAATGGGACTCGAACTCAACTTCGGATGCCCACATGGTATGACAGAGCGGGGCATGGGTGCGTCTGTGGGTCAAGATCCTGAGATTGCCAGGATGGTGGTCGAATGGGTGATGGAAAAAGCCACAGTACCCGTCATCACTAAGCTTACGCCCAATGTGCACTCTGTCGTCCCTACTGGCAGGGCTTGTGTAGCAGCCGGCACCAGTGCATTGAGTCTGATCAATACCATACAAAGTATCACAGGTGTAGATCTGGATACATTGGTGCCAAATCCTTATGTGGCTGGCAAAAGTGTTTTTGGGGGATATTGTGGTCCCGCCGTAAAGCCCATTGCATTGAAGATGTTGACGACCATCGCACAGGACGAGAGGACATCCAAAATTCCGATATCAGGCATCGGAGGTGTTAGTACCTGGAAAGATGCAGTAGAATTTATGCTGCTCGGTGCTTCCAATGTGCAAGTGTGTACCGCCGCCATGACTCATGGATTCCGTATAGTAGAAGACATGGTCAGTGGCCTCAACAACTGGATGGACGAAAAAGGATTCGAAAAACTGGAAGATTTCATCGGTAAATCTGTGGCCACTATTACCCACTGGGAAGATCTGGATATCAATTATCACCATATAGCCAATATAAACCAGGACAAGTGTATCCACTGCGGGCTCTGTTACATAGCTTGTGAAGATACTTCTCATCAATCCATCCTTATCGAAAAAGGAAATCCACACAACAATTATACCATCATCGATGAAGAATG
>JBATLS010000167.1:0-9499 GCA_049289435.1 Saprospiraceae bacterium
AAACATTATATTTGCTGTCAAATTAATTTAACACTCATACATACTGTCAAATGAGTAAAAAGTGGTAGTCCCCAAAAACAATTATCGATCCAGTTTCATTTCAATACTTCTACCCTTCCAATGTTGAGCTGATCTTTCAAAACTATCAGCTATTCTATCATTGCTGATGACTTGATCCAATCTTCAGAATGGTATGTAAATAAGGTTTCATTTTGGACAGATGAATTTTTATTAAGCAACATCAATTATACTTATCATTCTGGTGAAAAAACAACATCCAAACTTACTGCACATCATCCACCATGTGTTCAATCAAGGGACATATCACAGAGGCCAATTGGTGACCATGGGTCGAGCACTTGGATTTTTACATCCACCATCCACAGACTTTATACATTTCAAAAGGATGATCTGAGTCCATACTATCTCATCTGATGTCAAATAAACTATATTTCCAAAATATGGTTAGTACAATCGAATAACTTACTTTTGTTTATGATTGCAACCAGTCTTCTTCAATATAAATATCCAGGTGGTAAGACCATTGTTTTTCCAGATATCAAGTGTGGTGCAAAAGATATTTTGTTGATATTGGGATCATCGGGGATAGGTAAGACCACCTTGCTGCATCTTTTGGGAGGTATATTGAGCACTCAGGAAGGCAGCATCGATATAGATGGTACTCAGATCAATCAGCTCTCCGGTCAAAAACTTGATCATTTCAGAGGGCAAAATATTGGCATTATTTTTCAGCAAAATCATTTCATAGATGCACTCAATGTCATCGATAATGTGCTGCTGGCTCAAAGTCTGGCTGGTAGAAATACGGATCGAAATATGGCTGTGGATCTCTTGAATAGGTTGAATATTGGCGAAAAAGCCTTGTCATCTATCAAAGATCTTAGTCAAGGTGAAAAACAACGTGTAGCCATCGCAAGAGCGCTCATCAATCAACCCAAACTCATCCTGGCGGACGAACCTACTTCGGCTCTGGATGATCACAATTGTGATGAAGTATTGAGTCTGCTTCAAGAACAAGCCAAAGCAGTGGGGTCCTCACTGGTAGTGGTGACCCATGATGCCAGACTAAAAGATAAAATTGCTAATCAAGTAATCCTGGGAGACCAATGAGTATATTACATTTAGCCTGGCGCAACATCATCAAGAACCCACTCAACCTCCTGATGAGCATCATCCTGTTTGGGTTGGGGGTAGGATTGATATCTTTTTTATTGCTGTTTAATACCCAGCTAAAAG
This sequence comes from Saprospiraceae bacterium, assembly GCA_049289435.1. Lineage (GTDB taxonomy): Bacteria > Bacteroidota > Bacteroidia > Chitinophagales > Saprospiraceae > OLB9. The sequence goes on from JBATLS010000167.1 coordinate 1,258, forward strand.
ATAAGTTTGATAAAAATCTGGCAGAAATAGATTTGGTCATCGGTGCCAAAGGTAGCCCTCTTCAGATGATATTGTGCAGCATGTATCATATAGACAATCCGACGGGTAATATTCCCATCAAGCAAGCGATTCCTTTATTGAGAGAGGGGCATCCTCTGATCAAAAAAGCCATTCCGTTGTCTCTGGGTGATAACTATAAGTCATACCGTATAGTAGGTACCAATCACGACTTGATAGGACTGTATGGAGGTCAATTGTTGGAAGGTAATCTATGGCAAAAAGACTTTGAAGTGACCATTGGTAAAGCAGTAGCAGATGATACCAGCCTTAAAATCGGCGATAAATTTGTGAGTTCGCACGGTTTTGCTGATGATGTCGATCTGGCTCATGATGACGCAGCTTTCGTGGTAGCAGGCATTATTGGTGGTACTGGTACAGTGTTGGATCAATTGATATTGACCAATACTGCTTCTATATGGTTGGTACATGACCATGCAGAAGAGGAATTGGCAAGTGGCGACGGACATGAGCATGCCCATGACCACAGCCAGGATCAAAGTCATGGAGGAGGGCAACATTTGCATGACAATAGCAACACCGATCTGATCAATCATCCTGATGAGTCGATTACCTCGGTCTTAATACAATACAAAAGCCGAACAAATTTTCAAGCCCTCAATTTTGGTCGCAATATCAATGAAAATACTGATATGCAAGCTGCATCACCTGCGATAGAAATCAATAGGTTGTACAATATGATCGGTGTAGGCACTGATGCTTTACGAGGTTTGGCAATGTTGATAGCTTTTGTATCGGCACTAAGTATTTTTATCTCACTTTTCAAAAGCATGAGAGAACGAAGGTATGAACTGGCGTTGATGCGTGTATTGGGCGCAGGAAGAATCAAAGTTTTTGCACTCATCATACTGGAGGGTCTGATACTTGCCATCATAGGATTTGTGATAGGTACGATCATGAGCCATGTAGGTATGGAACTGATAGCCAAGTATCTTAAAGCTGATTTCAGATATAGCTTTACAGGGATGAATTTTATCAACGAAGAATGGACAGTCTTAGTGATCGCTATATTGCTGGGTGTTTTGGCAGCCATATTTCCGGCTATACAAGCGGCGAGAACCGATATTAACAAAACTTTATCAGAAAAATAATAGATGCCATCATATCGTTTGAACACATGCAACGTTTTAAATAAAATAGAAGTTACCTTTGATTGTCCTGAATAAGAATTTGACACTTTTTGTAATGATGCTGTTCATTGGCGTTTCATTTACGGTTATTCAAAGTGGAGATATATGGTTAACTTTGAGTCTGGTCACCTTTGAAACCAAATATGATCCTGAGTATATGATGGAGACAAAAATCCCAAAAATATCCGCCACTGTGGAGAAGATGGCAGGCAAGGAGATAGAAGTTGAAGGATATATCATACCTTTGACTGGACAAATATCTCAAAGCCATTTTATGCTCAGCAAATTTCCTCAAAGCACATGTTTCTTTTGTGGAAAAGCAGGTCCGGAGACGGCGATGCAGGTATTCATGAAAAACAATAGAAAAGTCAAAATTTCTGAAAGAAAAGTGAAAGCAAAAGGCACACTTTTGGTCAACCCAACGGATGCGTCAAGCCTGCTTTATACCTTAGAAAATGCGACTATTTTAGAATAGAATTATAAACCAACACCATTATAAAGTAAACCAACATTAATCCAATAAACATGAAAATATTCTTAATTATCATTTCTATATTTTGTGTCACGATCACATCTATAGCGCAATCATCGGGCAAAGATGAAAATGTGTGGAAAGCACTTTCAAAAATCAGTTATAAGAAGGAATTTGATGAGCTCATGGGCTTTAAGATAGATAAGCCTGTATTTAGCGAATCTGTAAAAGCAATGGAAAACAAAGAAGTTACCATAAAAGGCTACATCATCCCGGTAGAAGGCTATAAGTCCCATAAAGAATTTATATTTTCAGCCTTTCCATACAGTATGTGCTTTTTCTGCGGTGGTGCTGGCCCTGAGACAGTGATGGAGGTGGAAGCTGTGGAGGGAGTCAAATATTCTGCTGATGCCGTGGTGCTCAAAGGTACACTCAAACTCAATGACAAAGATATCAATAGGCTGATGTATAAACTCGTAAATGCAAAATTGATCAAGGACTAAATCTAGATTACCAAACTAAATTTTTATGGTATTTAAAGCACCGATTTCTTTATCATCATTGGCAAATCAGTATCAGCTGAAGATCGTAGGTGACCCAATGATCATGGCAACGGGTATCAATGAGATACATAAAGTACAGTCTGGAGATATCACTTTTGTAGATGTAGAAAAGTATTATAGTAAATCTCTCAGCTCAGCGGCTACCATCATCATCATCAATAAAGAGGTAGAAGTCCCTGACGGTAAAGTGTTGTTGGTCTGTGATGATCCATTTGCGGTATATAACCAGATCGTCTGGGAGCACCGGCCCATGAGGTTTCTGAACGCTGACAGAGGGGAAAATATTATCATAGGTACAGGCACCCACATAGACTCTGGCGCACATATAGGCCATGATGTGACGATAGGCAAAGATTGCTACATTCAGCCTGGAGTATATATCGGAGACAATACCATCATTGGTGATCGGGTCAATATACAAGCTGGCGCATTGATAGGTACCGATGCTTTTTATTTTAAGAAGATAGGTGGCCAATATCATAAGTGGAGATCAGGAGGGATGGTAAGTATAGACGATGAGGTAGAAGTCGGAGCAGGATGTACCATCAATCGGGGAGTATCGGGTGTAACCATCATAGGCAGTGGTACCAAACTCGACTGTCAGATACACGTGGGACACGGGGCTGTCATAGGTAAAAATTGTCTGATAGCAGCCCAAACAGGCATAGCTGGCAAGACCATCATTGGCGACAATTGTGTGATATATGGTCAAGTGGGTATAGCGCAAAATTTGGTCATCGGCGACAATACTATCATACTAGCAAAAAGTGGGGTCTCCAAAGACCTCGAGGGTGGGAAGACATATTTCGGATACCCAGCCGGTGAAGCGAGAGAAAAATACAGGGAAATAGCTGGTATCAGAATCCTGTTGGATCGTCAATAGGGCAAAAGATTACTTAGTTTGTAATGCTTTCTACCAGAATCACCATAGAATTTTGTAACTTTGATAAATGGAATCTTGGCATTAAATAAATATTAAACACCTTGTGATGTGTGCACCTGACAATCCATGATATCTAACATACAGCAAAAAATAAAACCCATTGGAGAATGAAACAGTATATCCATATTGATAAAATAAAAACTCTAATTGAAGACAAATCAAAAATTCTGGAATTAATAAATACCACCCTTTATATTCTAGATACTTTTGGAATACCATTATACGGTACACCAAGAAGATTGCAAAGAATGGCTAGCGTATTTCTGGCGAGTGGTGATATAAAATCAATAGAAGATTTTAAAAATGCAAAAGATTTGAACGATGGATTTGTACTCAAATCAAAAGAGATTGTAATTTTTATTAACGATCATTTTGGAGAAAATTTAAGTTTGGGTGGTAATGCTGCTATTCTTGGAAAAGATTTGAAACTGCTTACCGTGGCAGGAGTAGTATTATCATCTATTCCCGATGCAGCGACAAATGACTCTACTCGTGGATATTCTATCAATCCGACTTATGCAGAACTTATAAGAAATTTTGGCTCCGAAAATTGGGAGAAAATGGTCGCTGAAAAATTGAAGAATACAGAGCCATTTAACAAAAAACTAAAAAGGGAAAGAGATATAGCAAAAGTCAAAGTTACACTTCCTTCTGGCGGAAAGCTGACTTTTTCATCAGGTGAACACAATGATGTATTAAAGGCCATCATCGAAGAATTTTTGCCTCGATACGGACACGGTGCAGAAGTGCTTTACATTGGGACCACTTCTGACAAGTATCTTTACCTAGAAATGGATAAACTCGAAAAACTAAATTTCCTTGAAATTTCACATGAGGAATTACCTGATGTAATAGCGTACTCAAAAGAGAAGAATTGGGTGTATTTGATAGAAGCGGTTCACTCTTCGGGTTCGATCACTGAACTAAGATACATCCAACTTCAAAAACTGACTAAAGATTGCAATGTGGGTATTGTCTATGTATCGGCATTTTTGGATAAGGCAAAGTTTAGGTATTTTATGACAGATATAGCTTGGGAAACTGAAGTTTGGATCGCTGATAATCCTGACCATTTAATTCACTTTAATGGAAATAAATTTCTTGGTCCATACAAAACTGAATAAAAATGAAGTAAGGCTGCATTGAAAATTGAAAAGTCCTTTTTATGTTCAACAATTGAGCATATACCCACCCGTTACCAATCCATAAAGTCCAGGCCTATGACACCGGTTGAATATCAATCAATTGGTAAGTATCTTTGATCTTCATATACGATGGGATCACCTCCGATATGGTATTTGACAATGCATGGATCAACAAACTTTTGGTGGTGAATTTGTGGTGGATGATGCTTACTTCCCTGACCGGTGTTGGCTCATAAAATGGGAGGACTCTTTGTTTCTTTTCAGGAGATAGATTCCATGTGGCCAGCTCAGGTATGATGGTCATCCCACCACTGACTTCGGTGATATTGATGAGGGATTCGATACTACCAGCGTTGTATTTTATATTGGTATTTTCGAGATTTCGGAGTTCGCAGAGCTTCATCATCTGATGCCTCATACAGTGGCCTTCTTCCAGCAACCAAAGATTTCTAAAATCTATATCTTCAGGTAGGATATATGACTTATTGATTTTGTCGTGAGTAAATAAATAGAATTCTTCATAAAACAAAGGATAAGTGACCAATGATTTTTCGTCTATCGGAGTGACCAAAAGCCCTACATCAGTCTCTGATGCTTTCAGTTTTTGCAATATTTGTTTGGTCGTATCTTCCTCTATGATGAGCTCTATCTCAGGATAAGTAGCAGAAAAATTTTTTACAAATAGTGGGATGATGTAAGGTGCTAAAGTAGGAATAATGCTCAGTCGGAGCGTACCCTTCAGACAGTCCAGATGCAAATCACTGGCCAGTCTCTCGAGCACGGAGAGCTCTTCCAGGATTGCGATGGTTTGGGTTGCGATGATTTCCCCTTTTTCGGTCAGGGCTATCGGATTGCTTTTTCTATCGATGAGCATCAGATCCAGCTCCTCCTCCAGTTTGCGTATGGCCATACTCAATGCTGGTTGTGACACATTACATTGTTCAGCAGCAGCACTGTAATTTTTGGTAGAGGCAAGTGCCACAAAATATTTCAACTGAGCGACTTGTACATTCATAAGTAAAATTTATAATAGTCCAAAATTATAAATATTTTCTTATAAATGATGAGAAAAAAAAATCACCCCCCATAAATAGATGGAAAGAAATCTTATTTATCTTATAAACTTTGGCACCCGTCAAATGATTCATTCGTCTATTAATACCTGATATTGATAGAATTTCGGGAGCTACTTTGCAACCGATCTCATTGTACCTCCGTCTTTGACTCGTATCGAATAGATCAATTGTATATATAGAATGTATAAAAAATATATACTTTATTTTGCAAAAATGTCAAAATGCCAATTATTAATTAACAATCAAACGTATGAAACCCTTATTTTACCTTTCACTTTTATTTTTATCATTTCATATCCAGGCACAAAGTATCACAGGTGTTTTATCTGACAGTGGAAACCCCGTATCTTTTGCCAATGTCCTTCTCTACAATGCTGTGGATACTACCATCGCAAAATTTACTTATTCAGAAGACAATGGTAGCTTTCATTTTGACAATGTCAAAGCGGGGCAGTATTTTATTAAAGCAACTTTTGTCGGACTTGCTGACTATCAAAGTGCGGTCATCGAAAGTACTAACAATTCTACCGATGTAGGCACTATGGAGATGTCTCCTAGTGGTCAGCAGCTTGCAGAAGTCACCGTCACCGCCAAAAAACCTCTTATGGAGGTCAAGCCGGATAAGCTGGTACTCAATGTCGCAGGTAGTGTATTGGCTACAGGTGATGACGCACTCAGTCTCTTGCGCAAAGCCCCTGGTGTCACTGTGGACAACAATGATAAAATATCGCTATTGGGTAAGACGGGATTGGTCATCTACATAGATGGTAAACCTTCACCCCTGACCTCTACAGAACTGGCGACTATGCTCCGAAATATGTCGTCCAACGATATAGAAAGCATAGAAATCATCAGCAACCCATCGGCCAAATACGATGCCCAAGGTACGGCTGGCATCATTAATATCAAGCGCAAAAAAATCAATACCGGTGGCCTCAATGGTACAGCTACCCTGACAGCTAGACAAGGGTTGACTTCTGGTCTGAATACTGGGTTAAACCTGAATTACAGAAATCAAAAATTCAATTTGTTTGGAAGTGCAGGTTATTTCAATAGCAACAACAGAAATTACAATGATTTTTACAGAGCTCAAAATAACCTTGGATTTACAACGTATAATGTCAACGAAAACAACAGTACCGGAATCAACACCAAGGTTAGTGGCGATTATTACTTAGATAAAAAGAGCACTATAGGTTTTATTGCCGAGCTCAATTCGAGTGATTTTAATATGGACAATACCTCTATCACCAGATTGGGCAATCTGCGACTCACTGAGGTAGATTCATTGTTGCTCAACAATGGAAATAATGTCGCAAAAACAACCAATAACAATTTTAATGTCAACTATTATTACGACGGTGGTAATGAAACCACCTTTAATATTGATGCTAATTACGGTAGGTTTGACAAAGAAAATGATGCATATACTCCCAACCAATATACCACTCCCGATAGATCAAGGGTCACCAGTACCTATGAAGTCCGGATACTCACTCCTACGACCATCGATATTGCCAATATTAAAATGGATTATGAGCGCAAGTTGGGTAAAGCCAAGATTTCAGCAGGGCTTAAGTCCGCTATGGTACAAACTGGCAACGCCTTCAATTTTTTTAATATTGCCGATGGAAAGGAAGTACTCAATGACCGTCTGAGCAATAGGTTTACCTACGACGAGTGGGTCCATGCGATCTATACCAATTATAATATTCAGATCAAAAAATGGGGTGTCAATGTCGGGTTAAGAGTAGAAAACAGCAATACCACAGGCAACCTCATAGCCATGCAATCACAAAATGATAAGGTAGTAAAAAGGAAATATACTGACATTTTTCCTTCAGCAGGATTGTCCTTTAGCCCATCGCAAAAGCACGCATTTCAGTTGAGTTATGGCAGGAGGATCAATAGACCCAACTATCAGGACTTAAATCCATTTGAGTCCCAGCTTGACCAATTGACATTTGAGAAAGGAAACGCCTTCCTCAATCCGGAATACACTGATAACATTCAACTGGTACATACATTTGCTCAAAAACTGAATACTACTTTGTCTTACAGCCATACCAATAATGTGATCACTCGTCTGGTGGATACTTCAGGATTGAAGGGTACCTTTATCACCTGGGACAATATTGCTTTTAGAAAAGTATATTCTTTAGGACTAAGTATGCCATTTTCTTTCACAGAAAAGTGGAGTACATTTACCAACATCAACGGAGTACATACCCAAAACAGGGCAAACTTTGGCGATGGTAAGACTATAAGTATCAATGTGAGTTCTTTTAATTTTTACCATCAGGAGACCTTTTCTTTGCCCAAAAGCTGGAGTGTGGAGGCATCTGGATGGTACAGTTCACCTTCGATATGGGAGGGGACCTTCCTGATGAAATCCATGTGGGCGATGGGAGCAGGCGTGAGCAAAAAATTAGCAGGCAACAAAGGTAAAGTCACCCTGACTATAGACGATATATTTAAGACCAATATCTGGAGAGGAGAGAGTACCTTCGGAGGCTTGTTTATGGATATCAGCGGTGGCTGGGATAGTCGTCGTGTGAGACTCACTTTTTCGTACAATTTTGGAAAGAGTAGTAATGCGAAAAGTAGAAGACGATCTACCGGACTCGAAGATGAGCAGAAAAGAATCAAATCATAGTCTTTTCATCCTTTGTCTGAATCACGGATTGACAAGGATTTTTAGATTGCACGGATTTTACTATTCCATCTTGATCAAAACCGTCCCGATAGTTATCGGGATCATACAATCCTCTGAATCTGTGATGCAGACACCAATTTTGAAGCACCAATTATTTTTTGAGTGATGTCTTTATACTT
>JBATLS010000168.1:0-6908 GCA_049289435.1 Saprospiraceae bacterium
GATCGAAGGGAAGATCGAAGCTGCTTTGGAATTGGCTAAAAAACTAAAAGAAAAACTTATATTTACTAATAAGGAGATAGCAGAGTTATGCGGTCTTTCAGTCGATGATGTAGATCGCCTTTAATGAAATAAATCAAAATTTTCTGTTCAAAATTTGTAAAAAATACGACTATCTATTCAACCATATAAATAAAACTGAATGACTTAACAGACACTGCATTTTTCACATAATCCATTGACTATCATATTGGTATTACTGACGGTAAAGCCTTTTGGAATCAAAATATGTGGAACAAATACCTCATCAAGACAAAAAGTATTTTCGCACTCATTGCAATGAAAATGTACGTGTTCATCGTGATGGTGGTGCTCATCACAAAGGATATCACACAAAGCATACTTCAAAGTAGAAGTCCCATCAATAGCTTTATGGATGATTCCTTTATCTTCAAAGCTTTTTAGCGTCCTGTAGAGTGTTATTCTGTCAGCATCTTTCAGTATCAATTCTATATCTGCAGAAGATAATGCTTTTTGTGCTTTTGAAAAAATTTCAATCACTTCTATCCTAAATGGTGTGACTCTTAGGTGATGCTTTTTAAGTATGTTTGCAGATGTACTCATCACTTGATCGCTTGACCATTTTGCCATATTGCATCAGGACTCACAAAACTTAAATCTCCATTATTATTCTCTGCCATAAGAATCATTCCTTGCGACTCTACACCTCTCATTTTCCTAGGGGCAAGATTGGCCAAAAGGCTAACTTTTCGTCCGATCACCTCATCAGTTGAAAAATGCTCTGCAATGCCAGATACTACTGTCCTGGTCTCAAAACCTAAATCCAGCGTTAATTTGAACAACTTATCCGCTTTTTCGATTTTAACGGCATCTATTATGGTTGCTGTCCTTATATCCAATTTCAAAAAATCTTCGTATGAAATCTCTTCTTTGATTTTGTCATAATTTGGAAGAGGCTTAGTATCTTCGATAATTTGATGATCTTTTTGGTTGTCCTTTAGTGTATCGTTCAATTTTGTGATCTGTTGCTCTATAACTGCATCATCAACCCTACTAAATAAATGTATCGGTTCGCCTATTTTATGGCCCTTTTTAATAATGGGCTCGCCCTCTGCTAGTTTATCCAGCATTTTTTCCAACTCACCATTCTCCTTTATAGGTTTTTGGTTAAGTAATTTGGATATTTTATCCGATGTGAATGGCATAAATGGTCTGCATATGATACCGATGGCCGCCACATACTGAATGCATAAATTAATCACTACTTTGACGGAATCAGGATCTGATTTTATCGTTTTCCAAGGTTCATTAAACTGTAATATTTGATTGCCTTTGGTAGAGATATCCATCAAAACTTTCAGCCCTGATCTAAAATCAAATGCTCTGATATAGTCACACATCACATGTATATCATCAAAAAGTCTAAGTATTTCCGAATCGTGATATGAAGAATCATACTGATCCTCAGGCCCAATGATATCTAAAGACTCATCAAAATCAGGGACTTTTCCATCAAAATATTTATGCGTCAAAACTACTACCCTATTTACAAAATTCGCCAGATTATTGACAAGTTCGTTATTCACAGCGTCTTGATATCCTTTCCAGGTAAATTCACTGTCCTTTTGCTCCGGCATATTTTTTATCATAACGTATCTGAGTTCATCTTCTTTCCCATCAAACTCCTCAAGGTATTCATGTACCCAAACGGCCCAATTTCGGGATGTGGAAATCTTTTGTCCCTCCAAATTCATGAACTGATTTGCCGGCACATTGACAGGAAGATTGAAATTTCCATGGGCTTTTAAGATTGCCGGAAATATAAGACAATGGAATACAATATTATCTTTACCTATGAAATGGATCAATGCAGATTCTTCATCTTGCCAGTATTTTTTCCAATTTTTTTTATGCTCGATCGCCCATTGTTTGGTCGAAGATATATAGCCTATCGGGGCATCCATCCACACGTACAATTTTTTGCCCTCATGTCCGGGTATATGATGGGGTACATCTACTCCCCAATCAAGGTCTCTGGTCATAGCTCTTGGCTGCAGACCACTATCTAACCATGACTTGCATTGACCTATCACATGATTTTTCCAACTGCTTGGGTCATGCAATTGTTCTCCATCCACTTGACCTGTTTCTATCCATTCTTTCAGCCAAGGCTCATAGTGGTCAAGTGGCAGATACCAATGTGTCGTTTTTTTCAATATTGGTTTATGTCCTGATAATTTAGAGACCGGATCGATCAGTTCTGTAGGGCTGAGTGATGAGCCACATCTTTCGCACTGATCACCATATGCTTCGGGATTTGCACACTTTGGACAAGTCCCCATGATATACCTATCTGCTAAAAATAATTGTGCGGTTTCATCATAATACTGTTCGGATTCGCGTTCTTCAAATTGGCCATTATTGTACAATGTAGTGAAAAATTCCTGAGATGTTTCATGATGTAATGGCGCAGAAGTACGGTGATACATATCAAAAGAAATTCCAATGCCTTCGAAAGTCTCCTTAAAAAGTTGGTGATACTTATCTACAATCACTTGCGGAGAGACATTTTCTTTCATAGCCTTGATGGTAATCGCTGCACCGTTTTCATCTGATCCACATATAAAGAGAATATCTTTACCCATCAACCTCTGAAATCGCACATAAACATCTGCGGACAAATATGCCCCAGCCAAGTGTCCTATGTGTAGTGGCCCATTGGCATAAGGGAGAGCCGATGTTACTAAATACCTCTTAAAATGTCTCATATTCTTATTGATTGGCCGGGCACAAAGATAACTAAATTATATTTAGGAAGCCAATTGTTTTGTGACTCAATACACTTGAATGATGCTCTTAGTAATCCTTTATGAAGTGCTCGAGTTCACTCATGATCATTGCTGTTGCACCCCATAGTTTATACCCCATTACATCATAATAGGGTATGTCGGTGAGCAACTGATCTCTCACTTCTATATCTGCTACCCCTTTATTTTTAGCTTTGGTAAAATGGTGGAGAGGTACCTGAAGTATATTTTTCACTTCTGAATCTTGTTTTACAAATTTTGGGTATTCAGTGGTAAAACCCACAAAAGGGTGTACCATAAAATTGCTGACAAAAACAAATAGTGGAGTGAGCTCTCCTAAAATCCCAATGGTATCAGGGGCAATCCCAATCTCTTCATATGTTTCACGCAAGGCACAATCTTCGTACGAATAGTCACTTTCATTGAGCTGGCCGCCAGGAAAAGATATTTGACCAGCATGTTTATCGTCTGGATGATGTATTGCCCTTTCAATGAGGCTGATGTGCCACTCATTATTTTTGGGAAATAGCAAAGCAAGGACACAAGCAATTTTGTGATCTGGTGTGGCTACTCTGTACTTTTCGCTTCCGAGAGGAGCCATAAGATTTTGAGCTGCAGCACCCGGCAAAGTGTTGTACAATTTTTTTTCTAAATCCTGAATAAAATTTATGTCCATCGGATCATTCAATTAAGTTTTTTCCAGCATCTATCCTGACTGTTTTGATTCATTGGTCAAGATGAGATAATTTTCAAGAGCTTTTGTCATCGAAGGAGCTTCTGGGGTAGGCCCTTTGATATTGACAAATAAGCCTTTGTCTTCTGCCGCTTTGCAGGTAGTATTTCCAAATACAGCTATCCTCGTATTTTTTTGCTGAAAATCAGGGAAGTTTTCAAATAACGACTCCAGACCCTGAGGACTAAAGAATACTAGTATATCATAATACACATCACTAAGATCCGACAAATCTGATGATACAGTTTTGTACATGATGACCTCAGTGTGATTGATACCTTGTTTTTCTAAATAACTGACGATCTCTGTCGAGCCAAGATTGCTGCAGGGCAGAAGAAATTTTTCACTTTTGTATTTATTAAAATAATGAGCTAAATCTTCGGCAGAGCGTCTGCCTACAAAAACTTTTCTCTTGCGGTATAGTATAAATTTTTGGAGATAATTGGCGATGGCCTCAGTAAGACAAAAATATCTGGTATCAGCAGATATACGTGATCGTGTCTCTTCTGCGAGTCTGAAAAAATTATCTATGGCCCCTTTACTGGATAGAATCACACATGGAAAATCTCCAAGATTTACTCTATTCTTCCTAAATTCTTTTTCAGTGACAGATTCGACCTGAATAAATGTCCTCCAATCAATTTTAAGATTCCATTTTTGTTCTAAGTCATAGTAAGGAGATTTATCCTCCGGTTTGGGCTGTGAGATCAGCAGCGATTTTACAGGGTTGAATTTTTCAATATACTTAGGCTCTACCTTCGACGCCATACTTTTACTTGCCATTTACTCCTTTTGTGTTGATCTTAAAAAACTTTGCTCTTTAATACGCCAGATTTAACACAGTCCTGATCAAAATAATCAAGGGCGCTATTTCGAAGGCACAAAGGTAAATAAAAATTTGAAATATTCTATCAGTAAGAAATTCAGATGCTATAAAAATTCCTCTAAAAGTCCTTAATAATACCAAAATACCGATAAAAACCAATCCAGAACAAAGCATTATTTTACTATAACCTTCTGGTCCAAATGCAAATAGAAAATTTATAATGATCAACCCTAATCCTGCGAAATGATTGAAAACCATTATCGCAAAGCTATATAAATCAGTATTTTTACTCACCAAAAAGACACTCCCTATGATGCTCAATCCTACATGCTTGATCAAATATATCCCTATCACCCCCGCAAGTATATAGATATACATCATGACGCCTGTCGCCCCATCAAAATATTTATTGATCAAATATATAAATACACTTATATTGAGAAAAAAAATAAAATAAAGCAATACCAGATACATTGATAACCCCGTACTTTCTTCTCTTTGAAAAAGCTTAAGCAAATTTTCATTTAACAGTGATCTGGACAAGAGTCCTATTGCTCTGGATTTTATATTGAGTACAATAGCAAGTAAAGCACACGATAACAACAAAAACCAAAATAAAAAACTATTTGACCCCAATGGCTCCTTTGTTGACTCACTTCCATCTATTGTCAACGTAGGCTGTGATTTTCTAATGGGCAGATGCTCGACTTCAAAGGGATTTTTGGTTTTTGTAACACTCTTGACAGCAATAACCGAATCGCCCGAAATATTGTTTTGGTCTATATTATCTACATTGGTAGCTTCCGCTTCGTCTATGATATTAAGAGATGTTGTATCACCATTTTTTGGAGAGGATAGATCATTCAGTCTTTGTTTGACTTCGAATGGATTGTTGCGAGCCTGACCAGCAGCAGTATTTAGGGCAGCCAGAACCAATAGTCCAAGCACCCCAAATTTAAACCTATATAGCAAGTTCATCATCATTGGTGGCTCAAAAATATGAATAATCTTTAGAAATATTGATTATGGACATAACTTCTTATCTTTGACCTGCTAAAATAAGAATAATGCCTAATAATTTGATCCGTCGGCTTATCATACTAGGTGGCTTGTCCATCATAGGCATCTTATTTATGCAATCATATTTCCTACTAAAAACCTGGGATATAAAAGACAAGGAATTTGACCAAACGGTCAATATTGTTTTGGTCAATGTGGCCGAAAGAATGTCAAAATACACTAAAACTTTGCTACCTAAGTCAAATCTCATACAGAGAATATCATCCAATTATTATGCAGTCAATATTAATAGTTCTATCGACGCTAATCTCCTAGAACAGTATTTGCGTCAAGAAATGGAGAAACAGTCCCTTGATATTGAATTTGAGTATGCCGTATATGATTGCAATACTGACAAGCTCGTGTATGGAAACTATTACAGTCCAGAAGGAGTAGAGGCCAAAAAAATTAAAAAAAGTAAAAATCTCCCAAAATTTAATGATTTCATCTATTATTTTGTAGTAAAGTTTCCAGCCAAAGAAAATTTCCTATTGGCAAATAGGAGCATGACTTTGACACTAGGTAGTTTGTCTATTGTAACCATTGCTTTCTTTTTGTATAGTATTTGGGTGATCTTGGAGCAAAAGAGATTGTCCGAACTCCAAAAAGATTTTATCAATAATATGACCCATGAATTTAAAACCCCTATATCGTCTATAAAAATAGCATCAGATTTCCTTGCCAATGATAAAAGTATAAAGAATGATGCCCGTTTATCCAAATATATAAAAATTATCAAGGATCAAAATATCAGACTAAATAATCAGGTAGAAAAGGTATTGAACGTAGCCAGATTGGAAAAAGACACGATTGAGCTCAAGAAGGAAATTTTTGAGGCCAATGATACGTTAAGAGATATTATCAATAACGAATCACTTAAACTAAAGATGGGAAGTATTGAATTTTTTGGGTCTCAAAATCCAGTTTACATCAACGCAGACAAATTGCATTTTGTGAATGTAGTGGCCAATATGATAGATAATGCCATCAAATATAGCAATGACAAGCCAATCGTACAAATATCCTTAAACGAAGAAGACAAAAATGTGTTACTAAAGATCAGAGATCACGGCATAGGCATAGACAAAGAAAATCTGAAAAAACTTTTTGATAAGTTCTACAGAGTTTCTACCGGCAATGTCCACGATGTAAAAGGCTTTGGTCTGGGACTATTTTATGTAAAAAACATCTGTACAGTGCACGGATGGAACATACACGTCGACTCAACTCCTGGGGAAGGATCCACATTTATCATCACAATACCTAAATTAGCATAGCATGAACGAAAAATCCAAAATTTTGTATGTAGAAGATGACGAGACTTTGAGTTTTGTTACTAAAGATAATCTCGAATTGCATGGCTATGAAGTGATTCATTGTCTAGATGGCGAGAGTGCTATTGATACATTTTTCAATGAAAGATTTGATTTATGTATTCTTGATGTCATGTTGCCAAAAATGGATG
>JBATLS010000169.1:0-4784 GCA_049289435.1 Saprospiraceae bacterium
GCTTCCGTCCGTTGATAGACTTATACAGGCAGGCCGGAGCTAAAGCTGGATTCGCTGATGATGATCTGAAGGTGGGTCTGCACTCCCTGGCATATGTGGCGGAGACTAAAGATCAGGCAGTAGAAGATTACTATCCGGGGTATGCTAAAATGTTTACCAAAATAGGAAAGGAACGAGGTTATGCGCCTGTCACCAAAGAGAGTTTTGATGCCCAAAATGGGCCCAAGGGTGCGCTAATAGTGGGAGATTCTGATGAGGTGGCAGAAAAAATACTCCGGCATAGTGTGGCTTTAGGTGGTATATCCCGATTTACTTTCCAAATGGATATGGATATTCCACACACTAAACTCATGCGTGCCATAGAGCTCATTGGCGCGGAAGTGTCGCCCAAGGTAAGGGTTGGAATACAATGATGGAAATAGGATTT
Organism: Saprospiraceae bacterium; assembly: GCA_049289435.1. GTDB lineage: Bacteria > Bacteroidota > Bacteroidia > Chitinophagales > Saprospiraceae > OLB9. The sequence continues at coordinate 428 of JBATLS010000169.1, forward strand.
ATGAGTTGAATGAAAATATTTAAGAAAATCAATGTGGCAAATTCTGAATTTGAAGTTTGATGAAGAAATAAAACCAAAAAAGCCTGTTGGCGCTATGGGCAAAACTAAACTATGCCTTTATCGACCTCGAGATAGTAGATGTACAATCATCCAAACCCTTACCTGTCGGTATTTTAATTTTTTGCCCGCCACTTGGAAGCTTTACTAAAAAACCAGTCAACGTTTGGATTCATATCTTGGTTTTATGATTCTACAAAATTTATCCTTCGATCAGCAGGTCTGAAATACCAAGACAATACTATAAATATGGTTTGGAATAAGGGACCAAAGATGGCACTACCTCCATCTCCCATAAATAAATGAGAGACCAATGCGCCAGTCATGAGAAAAAAGAATCCTGCATACGCCCATTCTTTTAGTAAAGTAAAATTAGGTACTAGTATGGCTATGACGCCAAGTATTTTCCATACACCTATGATGTACATAAAGTATAATGGGTATCCTACATGGGTAATTAACTCATTCATTTCTTCTAAGTGCAAGATTTGAGATATGCCGCTCCCCAACATCCCAACAGACATTAATGCGGTAGCGGTCCAATAAATTATTTTGTTTCTCTTTGCCATAAGTTTAATTTTTAGGTTTATACTTAAAGTAAATTAAATTGCAAAAATATATAATTTTAATCATTTGATTTTGAACGTATTAAAATTAATATTTTTCGCAATTTAATTTCTTTTGACTATAAATTGATTTACTATTTCCTGTAGCTTTTGATGTGCCATATTTAATCCATAGGCAAAAGGTAGTTTCAATTGTTCTGCCCTGTGTCTTTCGGACTGATATATGATGTGTATGGTCAATTTGCTGGTCTCATCGGTCAGTTTTTCAAACTCCAAAAATTCTAACTGTACACCGATAGGCATATTTTCCATTTCAAAAGTTCGGATGATTTTTTGATTGGCCACCAATAAGTGGATGGTGCCATTGGCTCTAAATACTACATTACCATTGTACGATGTTTCAAATTGGTAACTTCCGTGATTTTTGTTTTCAAGTTTTATCACTCTTGTTCCCATCCATTGCTCCAAAAGTTCGACCTCAGAATACGCTCTAAAAAGCAACTCTACTGGTAAACCAAACTCTCTGGTGATCCATATATCCTGTTTGCCTTCTTCGGCATGAATTTTAGTTTTTTGTTCCATTTGCCACTTATTTTTTATCCCTATAGTTATTCATGATGGTTTCTAACTTATCAAACCTGGAGTCCCACATGAGACGAAATGGCTCGATGTAGTCGCCTATTTCCTTCATTTTGTCAGGATTAAAATGGTAGTACATTTCTCTTCCTTGCTGCTCTTGAGTGACCAATTCGCATGCCGTAAGAATTTGCAAATGCTTGGAAACAGTAGGTCTCGCAGTGTCAAAATTTGAAGCAATGGCACCAGCGGTCATAGATTGCGCAGCCAACAATAACAATATTGCCCGCCGGGTAGGGTCTGCAATTGCCTGAAAAACATCTCTTCTAAGGTGCATTATGAAGCTATTTGACTACAAATATAAATGTAGTTATTTAACTACATAATATTTTAAATGTTTTTTTAAAATATTTTTTTTTAAAACAACCAAGCGTACTCCAAAATCACATTTATTTTGGGCACTTATGTTGTATTGATTGTAATGTACAGATCAAAGTTTGTTGTAGTGATTTATTGACACGACATCTAAATATTTGAAGCAGGAGATTAGGAAAGGGTGTTTAAGTGGATGAAATGATATTTTTAGTCTATAAAGAGTGCTAAGTCTGTAATTCTGAAATTCCTAAATGATTAATTTCCCATGACGACCAATTTGCCAGAAGCGACCAACTTCTGATCTTTTACCAACCTATAAAAATACATACCATTATTACTTAAAGCTACTCCAGTGTCCATCGTAGTTTGTGTCACGTGTTGGGTAAATACCAGTCGTCCCAGTTGGTCTTCGATGATTAATGTAGGATGGAGGTCAGCCAGGGGTTCAGAGATGTTCAAAATAGTGCCGCCATTCAATATATTGGGGAACAAACTTAACTCATCACTTCCTGCCTCATCGAGCGAGCTCACTGTTTTATTGGTAACTCTTACTTCCAGATCATCAAAATAAAAACCATCTCTTTGTTCATACTCATCTGTGACGATCAAAAATCTAATCCAAACCTCAGGTCTCCCTCCAAAAAAACTCAAGTCTATTTCTTCTTCTACCCACTCCTGTTGCACCCCATCATACAGTGGACTACTAAAAGCCTGGTCTCTTGTCCCCAGATTGGTATAGCGGCCACATAGAGGTACAAAATCTTTGTTGTCAGTAGATACTAACACCTGGACATAATCATAATCATTTTCGATATCCCACTTGGCGTAAAAGTGCAAAAATGCCTGGTCAGCATATCGCAGATCAAATGGCTCGGCGATGGTGATCGATGCAATATAATTTGGAGGGTAAAGACCTGTGGGAGAATCTGTCACAGCTGATGGTGCACTTATAAAAATACTATCAGTAGTATTCCATCCAATTGATTTAAAATCTTTTATATCTGTCAATTTATTATAATATAATGACTTCAAATCTGAGCCTATCCAATATTTTGAGATCGCTTGCCTTTGTATCATGCCCTCATTTTCTACGATCAATTCAAACAATATTTCTTGTGTACCTGTCTGCCCTGGATCCATATTTACCTTATATTTTATAGCTTCACTCTGTGATATTTCCAAGGTCAAAATCCTGACGGGTTGTACCACTGTGACCCCTGGACTTAGGGATTTTAAGGTGACAGTGCAGCTACCCTTCTTTAGACCAATACTTGATGCATGGACCAATATGTCTGATTGACCCGGCGTCAGATATTGTGTATTGGTGATTTCTCTCACCTCAAAATAACTGGATGTAAGCAAAGCGGTAGAAATATTTTGCCTAAGACATGATTTGTTCAGATAGTCTATGTCTTCTTTCGGTGGCCAAAATGACGGTCCTACCTCTGCAGTAAAAGTATATATCTTTCCTTTTTCATCATTTCTACCATACATCCAGTCTGCGGCATCACCATTGACAGTGTATCCCACCGTCTGTGTCCCGGTACCAAAAATATACCCATTTTCGCCCGTCAACACTCGGCTCATGGATTTGAATAGTACATCCTCGTCTGTCGGCAGATCATTGTAGCCCCATGGATAGATCAAAAAATTTCCAAAAGTATGATAGTTTATGCCCATTTTAAAATCATGCTGCAGGCAAAAGGATCTCACAGCCTGTGTCTCGGGTTCAGAAAATGGATATTGCCCCCGATAGGTTATAGAACTGGGATTGGATGAAGAACCTAGCTCATTAAACCCCCAAAAGTGACCATAATTTCGATTGAGATCGACCCCAATTAATACATTGGTCGTGTCTTTCCACGTATTCTTTCGCCAGAGACCACCACCATTGGGCTTGGACATTTGGTTGAGCTTGTATCCATCAGGATTGACACAAGGGAGAAAGTACATTTGCGTCTGATTGACTATCTTAGTGATGGTACTATCCTTGCCATAATTCTCCAATATATACCACAAATAAAATATCATTTGAGTAAGAGAAACGGGTTCACGCCCATGATGCAGTGCAGTATAAAGCACTTCTGGCTTAGCAATATCATTGGTATGTACATCATCAGACACCTTGACATATACCAATTGATTGCCTTCATATGTCGTAAAACCGTCGATATTTTTTCTTGTAGAAATGATATTGGGATATCGGGCGGCCATCGTATCCAGGATGTCAAGCATTTCTTCATAGGTAAAATACCCGCCCATAGATCCTTCTTTGTACTGTTTAGGCGTAGTATATTCGGGCGTAGAGACAGAAGGTAAATAACAATTGGCTCGTGATAAGAAGTGATTTTGTATCAATTCGGATGGTCTATTGGGTTGACCATAGTAATCCGACACATCGTCGATGAGCACTTGAATATCAAAGCCTAATGACTTTATTACTTGTATTTCATGTTGGTTAAAATCGTTGATCAGCGTTCTGTTTCTGACATACTTGCCATGATCAATTTCCAATCCCGCTTTGGCAAGATCAGATATATCTTTACCGATCAATGAAATCTGAACTTTAGAGTATTTTTCATGCTGAGCCATTACCTCTGTGCCAGTTCCTAATAATAAAAATACCCAAATACTTATGATATGTTGCATTTCCTACAAAATTAAAGACCGCAAAACTAACAAAAATACCCTTTGTGGTAAGTAGCTACTATGTTAAAAAAATCTATATATGAAATTTAGTATTTGGGTCATGTTTCTAAGTAAATATATTTTCATACCTTTAC
>JBATLS010000170.1:0-9903 GCA_049289435.1 Saprospiraceae bacterium
CATCTGCCATACCCAGAGCTTCCAATATATCTCTCCGGACAGGATTTTTTGCTTTGGCACAAAGCCGATATACATTACCCTTGGTATCATCGCCAGCCAATGTCGTCAAATCCATACAAGATATCGCTTTCAATAGCCAGGCAGCCTGATATTCCTTTTTAACTGATCTGCGAGTACCTATGGTCGCAGCTCTTCTTTCTACGGCACTCCTATTGATGTTGATCCCTTCTATCAGAGATGCATCAAATGGTATGCCTTCATTTCTCAGGTGATCTGTTTGCGAGATGGATTCTGTATTTATTTTTTTATTTTTTATCATTTTAAGGCTTTTGACAGTGTCGATTACTTATGATACAGACTTCAATATTAACTGTTGTTTTACAGGTTTTGTTTCACTAAAGGTATATGCCAGGTCCAGATATTGTACTGCTTGATTAAATAAAGAACCCTCATTGGCATATAGTGTGGCTAATTGATCTCCCACTTGTACATGGTCTCCCACTTTTTTTGATAGGACGATACCGGCACTATAGTCAATCAGGCTTTCTTTGGTTTCCCTACCAGCACCCAAACAAACTGCCGCCAGACCTATATCCATGGCACTTAATTGAGTAATATATCCTGCTTGTTGGCTGATGTGTGGATGTGATAATGATGCTGTGACAAATCGATCCGGATGCAGTATATAATCAGATTCACCTTGTTGCGATTCTACTACTTCTACCAATTTATCAAAAGCCTTTCCATTTGCAATCAAAGTCTGTAATATCGATCGGGCTTCTGATTCGGTGGCAGCTTTATCAGCAAGTACCAACATATGGCTACCCAGCACTAAACACAATTCGGTGAGATCTTCGGGTCCATGTCCACGCAATGTGTCAATGGCTTCTTTCACTTCCAGAGTGTTGCCAATGGCGTATCCTAACGGTTCTTCCATCCCTGTAATCACCGCTGTGAGTCTCTTGTTCATCCGCTGGGCAGTACCTATCATGATCTCTGCCAATTTTTCAGCATCTGCCAGTGTCTTGATAAATGCTCCATCGCCCACTTTGAGATCAATGACAATGGCGTCTGCTCCGCAAGCCAATTTTTTGCTCATGACGCTAGAAGCAATCAGCGAAATATTATCCACCGTGCCAGTGACATCTCTCAATGCATACAGCTTTTTGTCAGCTGGTACAAGCGATGTATTCTGACTACAAATGGCAATGTCGTGTTTTTTTACGTTTTCGATAAATTGATTCGCAGTCATATCTACCTGAAATCCCGGAATCCCCTCCAACTTATCTAAAGTACCACCAGTATGCCCCAATCCTCGACCGGACATCTTGGCGACCGGCACGCCTGCTGCAGCGACCAATGGCGCCAACACCAAAGTAGTCTTGTCGCCCACCCCGCCTGTACTATGCTTATCTACTTTTATACCCTTGATAGATGACAAGTCTATCAATTCGCCTGAACGCATCATAGTATCAGTCAACATCGCTGTCTCCTGATCATTGAGACCTTTGAAATACACCGCCATCAACCATGCTGCCACTTGATAATCGGGTATATCGTCATGGACAAAGCCATTGATAATCGTTTGAATATCTTCGAGACTATGCTCCTGACCATCTCTCTTTTTTTTTATTAACTCTACCAAATTTTATGCTTTTATGATGTGGTCGATGCCTAAATTATTACTTCACCCAGAAAACTCAAAGAGTCTTTGGCAAAATCTATGCCTAATCCTTCAGCTATACTTGCTGCTATGTCTGCAAAGGATGATCGGATGCCTATATTGATGCCTTGTTTGACATGTTGTCCAGAAATAAGTATCGGAATAAATTCTCGAGTATGGTCACTTCCGTGCCATGTAGGATCATTGCCATGGTCTGCTGTGATGATCAACAAATCATCTTCGCGAAGTGATGCCAATATCTGTGGTATATATGCATCAAATTCCTCCAAACACTGTGCATATCCAGATACATCCCTCCTATGTCCGTAGTGCATATCAAAATCTACCAAATTGGTAAATATGAGACCTGTATTATTTTGATGTATGGCTTCGATGGTAGCCAGAATACCTTCTATATTATTGGCCGTCTTTTGATACTTTGTAATTCCTTTACCTGCGAAAATATCATGTATTTTCCCTATCCCAATGACATCTTTTCCTAAATTAACTATCGCATCCAGAATGTTGTCAGGGGGCAATACAGCAAAATCCTTCCTTCGAGCCGTTCTGACATAATTTCCTGATATCCCTTCAAATGGTCTGGCGATGACTCTCCCAACTTCAAAATCACCTATCAACATACTACGAGCAATCTGGCAAATCTCGTATTGCTTTTCTATAGGGATGGTCGCTTCATGCATAGCAATCTGAAAAACACTGTCCGCCGATGTATATACAATGGGGAAACCTGTTTTGACGTGCAGATCACCTAATTCTTCTATGATGGAAATGCCAGAAGCAGCATAGTTGCCTAAAGTTTCAAGGCCAATTCTGGTCTCAAATTCATGGATAAATTCCTTAGGGAAGCCATCAGGGAATGTTGGAAATGGTTTCTCCAATATATTGCCGGCTATCTCCCAGTGGCCAGTCGTGGTATCTTTTCCGGCAGACATTTCCATAGCTTTGCCAAAAGCAGCCAAAGGTTTTTTTACTTTTGGCAAAGCATTGTCAGGATCAATATTGCCCAGTCCCAACTGGATCAGATTTGGAATAGATAATTGGGTATATTGTGCTGCTATATGGCCTAAAGTATTACTGCCTTCATCACCGTATAAATGCGCATCTGGTAGAAATCCTATGCCAACGCTATCCATGACGATCAATATTACTCTATTTATTTTGTTTTTGTTCATTTTCAAGATGAAAAAATGGTCAATAAAACGTAATAATAAGAAAAAAGGAGGAAATCACCTTCTGATCTCTCCCACATTCTTAAACTTCTCATGTAGGTCTTATTTATTTTTATAAAAACAATGACATATCACATATTATCCTTTTTGGAGAGAATGTTTTGTAACAATGCTTCCAAATCACTCTTTTCTGTAAATGGATTCATGATACTGACACGCAGATAGACGGTATCATTCAGCAAAGTCTGAACAATATAAAAGTGACCTTCATCAAGCAATGCCTGCCGGATTTGCCTGTTGGTACGATTGGCCTTTTCTGTATCCGTATCTTTGATTCTGAAGCAGACGATATTGGAGTCTGGTTCTGTCGCCAATTCAAATGATGGGAGTGATTTGATCAATCCTGCCATGATTTTGGCCATATCGTAGCACTGGTCCAAATATTGCTCAAAAATATCCATGCCATAAGTGCTCATGAGGGCATAAATTCTTGTGCTTAGCATGATTTTAGTACACTCCATCGTACGTTTGCCGTAGTTGTACCATTCTTCATCAGCCGCACCCCACAGATATTGAGCCCTTTGAGCAAACGTCTTGTAGCTGTCCGCACTACGTTTAAAAAACAACATCGTCGTCAGTGACGGAGTCATCATCATCTTGTGTGCATCTACGGTGATACTATCCGCCATATGACATCCAGTCATGAGGTGTTTGTATTTTGCTGAGAATACAGCCGGGCCTCCATGTGCCGCATCTATGTGAAACCAAAGATTGTGAGACACACAAAATTTACCAATATCTGCCAAATCATCATATATGCCGGTAGAAGTAGTAGGTGCACTCCCTATGACGCCCAGTACTTTTATACCCTTATCCAAAGCTTGGTGGTAGTATAGACCAAGCAAATCTGTGCGTATCCTAAATTGATCGTCCACTGGTACTTTGACTATGCCAGCATCTCCCCATCCCATGACTTTGACTGCCCGGTCTATGCAATAGTGGGCCTCTTCGGATACCATAAAAGCATATTTTTCATTTTGTCCGTTATTCCAGACATCTTCTGGTGCTTTGATATTGCGTGCGCAGATGAGCGCTGTGAGATTGGCCAGTGTCCCTCCGGATGTGATGATGCCATCCCCGTCATCCAGACCGAAATATCCTTTGAGTTGATCGATCACGACCCTTTCGATGGTGGAAGATGCTGCAGACATTTCATATATGGCACCACCACTATTTAAGAGCAATCCCTCCATACCTGCAAGGGCAGCCATAGGTGCAGGAGGGGAGACCTGATGACCTATATACCGTGGATGGTGGATGTGTATAGAATTTTGCATGACAGCTTTAAAGTAATCTATAGGAGAGTCAAATTTTTGATTCATCCACGTGTCATAATTCTCATCCGGAATCACGTACTCTATCACTCTATCATGAGATCTTGATAGACTGTCTCTCAAGTGGTCGGCCATAAGATCTATAAGAAGATGGCCATTTTTTCTGAATGTTTCCGCATCGTAAGCTGTATGCAAAAGGGACATATATTTATTTTGAATTATTGGAATATTTGTAGAACTAATCCACTGAATGGTGGCATGTTAATAGTAGTAGTCACGCTATGCTCTGTAAAATGAAAAGCAAATATAATACGAGTATCCATTACGTCAGACGGCAAGGAAACTTGATTTTCTTCTGCATGAATATTGAATAATACCATATATTTATCGTGCTCATCGTATCTGTAATAAGCAAATATTTTATCAGAGTTTAAAGCAGTGATCATTTCAAATTCACCATAAATGAAAGTACGAATCGACTTCCGCAGCGCAATGATGGATTTATAATATTGAAAAATATCATGATTGAAAGCGGGCAAGAGTTCATATTTGTATATGGACATCTCTGATTGTGTTTCAACATCAAAACTGAGTTCTGGCCATACCAATGGTTTGCGATTGTCTGGATCATCTGCGCCCAGCATACCCATCTCCTCGCCATTCCAGATGTGTGGTGCTCCTACAAATGTGAACTGATGGAGCAATAATAATTTTGTCCTGTGATATGTATATTCGCCAGGCTGATCGGTTCTGTAATATACATCTTCCTGCGGTTTGCATTTGTACTTATATTTATTGACGTTAAACAATGATGTCAATATTCTGGGTGTATCATGAGAAGTAGCCACATTCATGAGTGCTTGCTGGGTAGCTTTGGGGTGCTTTCTGAACAGTCCATCCAACGCCGACCTGAGTTGTGTGATGTTCAACGCATCTTCAGGCTGACCAAAGTAGCCTCTCGATACCTTAAACCAATGATAGTGCATGACGGCATCAAATACATCACCTTTTAGCCATGGTATCGGATCCATCAATTCATCAGGCCAGTTGGCCCACCAGTTTTCGCCCACCAGATAAAATTCATGATTGATAGATCGGACATACTTGCGGAAATCTCTCCAAAATCCAAGAGGAATATGCTCTGCTACATCCAATCTCATACCATCGATACCTCCTTCCAATGATCCATCCCCATTGGGGTCCATCCACCTCTTACACACATCATATATATGTTGCTTGACCTTAGTATCCAGATTGCCTTCATAGGGTTGACCAGTTATCTTGGTTTGGGTATCCACTTTCCTTAGTTCAGGCAAGCTACTGATGCCTATCCATCCCTGATAGTTCATCTTCACCACCCCAGTGATTTCATCCTTTGTAAACTCGCAATTGTACCAATTTTTAAAATCTGATTGATCCAATTTTTCTTCAACATCCTGAAATGCCCAGAAATTTTTGCCTGTGTGATTCCACGAAAAATCAATGATCACTCTGATGCCTTCCTGATGTAGCTTCCTTACCAATCTCACAAATCTAAGATCAGCGGATGTCCATTGCCATGTGGATGGATCGTCATGTATTTCCCGTGCCATAATCTCCATATCTCCTTTGATATCATCGCCAAAAGTAATATCGATGTGGTGGTAGTATCTCGCATCATATTTATGAAGTGATGGAGCGTCATTGACAGGATTGAAATATATGGCAGTAATGCCCAATTCTTTGAGATAAGGAATTTTGTCCTCCACGCCTTGCAGGTCGCCCCCATATCGCCTCATTTGGATGGTCCTGTAAAAATCCAATGCTGTTGTATGTGCCCAGGACTCTTGTTCGTACCAGTTGTGGGCCCAGGGCGTTAATTCCCAATCAAGAGGAAAAGGATCGATCAACGCATTGTGACAAGTGACTGATGTAGGATCATTGTTAGGATTTCCATTGTAAAAACGATCGATTAAAATCTGATACCAAATCGCCTCACGAGCCCATAAGGGTGGCTGATCAAAAGGAAGTGTATCTTTGATATTGGTTGGTTTTTGGTCTGTATTTCCCATCATCGTATATGAAACATCCACTTATCAGATTATGAAATTTAGTTTTATAAAGGTAAATATACTATTATCTTATGATTTTGTAATCATCTGAATATGGATGTGCTTTAAGAGTATGTTTAAAAAGAATTTATGGGTGTATCTCATTTTTACATTTGAAGGATGTCAATTTCTTTTTAGCTCCCTTCAGGCCTCCCTCCAGTCAAGCTGGCTCGCCTGCTGCGAAGCGGGCAGGGATGAGATCATCTAAAAAGAAATAGTTTAAAAATGAAATTTTGGGATGCACCCGAATTTATTTCTTCTTTTTGAAAAGATTTCTAAAAAATTTTCTGGTGCTAGATTCTCTACCTACGAGTATGTATCGAAGGCTCAGACCTGATGTAGTATAAAATCTTTGGTTGTTATCATTTTTATTGATGGACACCAAGGGCATGTAGTCAGTAGCAATGCTCAGATTGCCAATAGAAAACTCTGCTCCAAAACTAAGTGCCATGCCAGAAGTGAGTTGTTTGGTGGGTACATCATTGAGTGGAAAAGTAGCTTTACCGCTATACAAACCCCCACCCATAAAAAAATTGAATCTCTTGGTCAGCAGTGGATAGTGTTGTTTGACCAATACCGAAGCCAGTTGATTGCCAGCAAAAGTTCCAGGCTGAATATTGAGTTCCATGGTCGTTTTATTAGCTATTCGCTGAGCAAAACTGACCCCAAAATCATCAGCAATTCGTATCCCCACCAATGTGTTGTACTTCTGAGCACATGCGGATAAAGTAAATAACGTCAGGATAATAATGGCAATGTTGTTCTTCAATATTTTTGTGTATTTCTTATTGATATGAAAAAATGAACAAATGGTCACAAATGAATAACGTAAACATACCAAAATTATTTCAATTTCATCCTGATCAACCAATGCATTTTGTAAGATGATAAAACATTTCAATTTTAAAATCACAAATCTCCAAGCTGTGGCCGCAATATAATCTCTTCTACTACCGCTGATTTACTCAATTGACTGGCACTCCACACTGATTCCGCAATGTCTGTGGCTTGCATCAGTCGCTCTACGGGTAAATCCACACCTGACCAAGAGTCAGACCAGGTTGCCCCCGGCATGATGGCTGTCACTTTGATGCCCGACGTTTTGAGCTCCTCCCGAAGGACTTTTGTAAACCCCAGGAGTGCAAACTTCGAAATACTGTACGAACCCCCATTGGGATAAGCGATCAAACTGGCCACACTACACATATTGAAGATATGGCCTTGGTCTGACTTTCTGATCAATGGTAGCAAGGCTCTCGTAAGGTGATATGCACTGTATAGATTCGTTTCGATCATCATTTCCAATTTGCCCTCATCTTCTTCGGTCACGGTACCTGGCAAAAATACACCCCCATTATTGACCAAAATGTCCACTTTGTCAAATCTTTTGCCTATTTCATCTGTAAATGCTAAAACTTCGTCTTTCTGACTGATGTCTGTGACCAATGTAATAACTTTAAGCTTTGGATTGATCGATTGTACTTCGATTTCAAAATCTCTGAGATCATCTGCATTTCTCGCACAAACCGCCAGATCGTAGCCCTCTTTTGCAAATCTTATGGCAATAGCTTTCCCAATTCCTTTGGTAGCTCCAGTGATAACTATATTCATACATTAAGTGAGTTTAAAAAAATGCCTTCAAATAAACATCAATCAGTGTGAGGAAAAAGTCAAATGTTGTGAAAAAATGGAGTTGTTTTCACCGACAAAACCTCTAAAAATTGAAATCAAACTGGCCAATTCGATAAAATAAAATAAAGAGGTGAAACATATTAATGAAAAAAAAGTTAAATAAGAGTCTATTTTTGTGGTATGTTATTAATAAGTTCAATTACCCATCATACATGAATCTTAATTTATTTCGACATTTCGGAGCGTTCATTCTTTGGCAAGGTCAGATATTCAGGCGCCCCGAAAACGTAAGGATGTACTACAAAGAGACCATCCGTCAGATGTATGATATAGGCGTTGGTTCACTGCCGATTGTGTTTTTAATTTCGATTTTCATCGGTGCAGTAACTGCGGTTCAATTTGCTTATCAGATGGCTGACACCTTGATACCATCTTATTACATAGGGTATATCGTCAGAGACATGACAATCATAGAGCTTGCACCGACGATCACATGCCTTGTTCTGGCAGGGAAAGTAGGAAGTAATATGGCTGCTGAATTAGGAGGAATGCGCCAAAAAGAGCACATCGACGCTATGGAAATCATGGGCGTCAATACTTCAGCATATTTGGTATTGCCCAAGCTCCTTGCCGCTTTGATGATGGTACCTGTTTTGGTTTGTGCAGCTGCATTGATAGGTATTACAGGTGCTTACCTTGCCAGTGTGCCTACTGGATTGTTTAGCTCAGTGGATTTCATCAAGGGCATCAGGTCATTTTTTGTCCCTTACAATGTGTATATGATGATGGTCAAAGCAGTGACCTTTGGATTTATACTGACTAGTGTATCCTGCTATCAGGGTTACTTTGTCAAAGGTGGAAGCATCGAGTTGGGAGAAGCAAGTACTCGTGCAGTAGTCTATAGTAATATATTGATTTTATTGGCAGATTATGTGATCGCCATAGTATTAACCGCATAAACATGATCAGAGCAGAGAGCATTTTCAAGAGTTTTGGGGATCAGGAAGTCCTCAAAGGGATAGATTTTACATTTGAAGCTGGTAAGACCAATCTCGTGATTGGTAAATCAGGCTCTGGCAAGACGGTGTTGTTGAAGATTTTGGTCGGTCTTTTCAAACCTACTTCTGGTCATGTCTGGTTTGATGATATTGATCTGGTTCACTCTGACAAAAACACTGTAAGGAAGCTTAGGATGGATGTGGGGATGCTCTTCCAAGGCAATGCACTATTTGACTCCATGACGATCGAAGAAAATATCCGTTTTCCCCTTGATATGTTTACGCGTAAAACCCTAACAGAAAAAAGAGACCGGGTCAATAATTGTCTGGAAAGGGTAAGTCTGGAAGGCATCAACAACAAATTTCCGTCAGAAATCTCTGGAGGGATGCAAAAAAGAGTTGGTATAGCTCGTGCTATTGTGCTAAATCCCAAATATTTGTTTTGTGACGAACCCAATTCCGGCCTGGATCCACAGACCTCTATTACCATTGACAACCTGATACAAGACATCACAAAAGACAATAACATCACGACCGTCATCAATACCCATGATATGAATTCAGTGATGGAAATAGGAGAGAACATATGTCTGCTGGATAAAGGTAATCTGGCCTGGCAGGGCAGCAAAGATCAGGTGCTCAATGACGAAAGTGAAGTACTGCACGATTTTATATTTGCCTCCCCTTTTCTCCAGAAGTTAATTGAAAATGCCAGATAATGGGTATCTAAGCCGTTGAGATACACTAAGATATATTTTTATTTTAAATTGACGATCCTTTGTGTTTTTGTGCTTTTGTGTCGAAATTTCACTATTCACAGTGGTTATCGTTTTTCATTAATCTACCCTTCCCTCAATATATTCCTACTAATCACCAATTTCTGAATCTCCGAAGTACCCTCTCCGATGGTGCACAACTTGGAGTCTCTGAAAAACTTCTCTACTGGAAAGTCTTTGGTGTATCCATAACCACCGAAAAAATACTAAACCATTCTCC
>JBATLS010000171.1:0-1885 GCA_049289435.1 Saprospiraceae bacterium
GGAGAAGTTGGGACTTCAAGGAGACAGCCGCCGAAGCACTCAAACTGACACCCGATCATATGTTAGAATTCGAATTGATAGATGAGATCGTCAAAGAACCTTTAGGTGGAGCTCATACCGATCCCGAAAAAATGGCCAAAATGCTCAAAACACATATCAAAAGTGCATTATCTGATCTCATCACCATGAACCCTGAAGATAGAATCACCCAACGGATAGAAAAATATTGTAAAATGGGACAATACACCATTGCTGAATAATTGATGCAAACAGAATGATGATTGAACAAATCAAAAGGTGGTTTTTTTATAAAGAATTCAATAAAAAGGATGGCAGTCCGGATACTCCCGGAGGTGTAAACCTTCAACAATCTATAGGAATTCTATTTGATGGTACCGATGAAGAAAATAGAAAAATCGTCTATAAATTTAAAGATAATCTAAATCCCAAAGGGATTAAGGAGATCAAATCCCTTACTTTTCTAAACAATGCACTGCCGCTGGACAATGTAGATTATGCAGCATACAATCACAAAACGATCAAATGGTATGGGACTCCTTACGGTGATAAAATAGACGAATTTATTAATACCAAATTTGATATACTTATCGTGCTATGTCAACATATGTTGCCGCATTTCGAATATATCATTGCTCACTCTCATGCACAATTTACCGTAGGGCCATTGATGGATCATGCTGAAAAATATTTTGATCTGACTGTGGACACCCAACAATCTAATGATATCCAAAATATCATCCACAAAATAGTATCTGCAGTGCAGCTGGTAGCAATCAAGTGATCAATGTACAAAGTAAACCAATACACCTAAATATATATTTAATGCCTGACATCGGCATCCATTAGATCCACGAACCATGCATGCATTACAACATCAAAAAGAAATAAAATGAGTAAAATGAAAGATCAAAGATTTATAGGTACAGGAGTAGCCATCATCACTCCATTTAAAAACAACGAAATAGACCTTCATACCATGGGGCGCATCGTCGATTACGTCATCAATGGTGGTGTCAATTATATTGTAGCATTGGGTTCTACAGGAGAAACAGCTACGCTCAACGAAGAGGAAGCCAGAACTATACTGGATTTTTGTATCGAAAAGATCAATCACAGAGTGCCGCTCATAGCCGGTAATTTTGGCTGGAATGACACTAAAGAGCTGGTCAAAAAAATAAAAGATTATAACTTCGATGGTGTCGATGCGATCTTGTCATCCAGTCCGGCATATGTAAAGCCATCTCAAGAGGGTATATTCAGGCATTATCAGGCTGTAGCAGATATCTGTCCGGTACCCGTGATGTTGTACAATGTACCAAGCAGGACCCGATCAAATATGGAGTGGGAGACGACTGTCAGACTCGCCGAATATAATCGCAATATCATCGGCATCAAAGAAGCCTCAGGCGATCTCATCCAAACCACCCGCATCATCAAAAACAAACCCGATCATTTTATCGTCACATCTGGTGATGACGAAGTGGCTCTGCCTATGACAGCAGTGGGTGGTGATGGAGTCATCTCAGTGATGGCCAATGCCATCCCCAAAGCCTTCAGTCAGATGATCAATTATGCCCTCGATCAGGACTACGTCGCTGCTAGAGTGCTCAATTTCAAGACATATGATTTGCACAAATGGCTCTATATCGAAGGCAATCCGGTAGGTATAAAGTCTGCTATGGAAATCCTTGGATATGGTACCAATGAGGTACGCCTCCCGCTTTCGCCACTCTCAGCACCCAATTATGAACATCTCAAAACAGAATTGACCAACATCATGAAGTCAGTAGATATTGGCTAAAAAGCAGAAATATCGGTGGAGCACCTCCATTTGGGATGAAGGCCCAAAACATATACACTTAAA
>JBATLS010000172.1:0-4758 GCA_049289435.1 Saprospiraceae bacterium
ATTAAAAGACCACTCTGGATATTGGATAGATATGCGCTGGGCATCAAAATGGGTGCTAAAATCAAATACAGAAAAAATTAAAATGCACCGAAACTATATCATCATTTTTGCCCTGGTCTTCCTGAAATCAATAGTACTTGCTCAGGACATATCACTCCTTCATTTACGAGGTCATATGCCTGGTATATTTTTAAATCCGGGACTCAAGCTGGATAAAAAATTCAACCTTTCATTGGGAGCTATTGATGCCAATATAGGTACAGATGGTCCTTCGATTGATGAAATGACTTCCAAAAATGCTGCGGGAAAACGTATTATCGACATCCAAAAGCTTAATGATGGACTGGATCCTCATCATAATATCTGGGTAGGAACCAATATACAGACCATCTCTATGTCATTCAATCTGGGCGGATGGGTATTGATGGGAGGCCATGGTCACAGGACCACAGCGAATATTAAATATCCCAAGGGTCTGATAGAGATTGCTTCACAAGGCAATGCAGCTTTTGTAGGACAGAATGTTCAGATAGGTCCGTCCATAGATCTGTTGTCATACAACGAACTTTGTCTGGGATTGCAAAAGACACAAGGGAAATTTACTGTTGGAGCAAAAGGAAAACTGTTGTTTGGAACTGCAGGTGCTACTACCGAAAGGTCAGATATTACCATCCTCACCGATGATGAATATTATCAGCTTACACTTACAAACAATTATACCATACGTAGCAGCTCGTTTCTCAAATACAATAGTCTTGATAGTATTACGGCTGATTTACCTACATTTACCTTTGATAATTTGTTTTACAACAATCGTGGATTTGCTTTTGATCTTGGCGTTTCGTTTCAGATCACTGATGATCTCACACTCTCTGCCAGTGCTTTGGATATAGGCAGTATCGATTGGGACTTTACGCCACGAAAGTATATCAGCAATGGCACTTTTGTATTCGAAGGACTGGACATACAGGACTTTATAGATGGGAATAGTGAAGAAATTTTCAAAGATTCACTGCTTGGATTGATCAAAGTACAATCTTCATTGGAAAATTTCAATACCCCGCTCAACCCAACTTTTAGTCTTGGAGCATCTTACCAGTTGGGAAAAACATGGACATTTCACGGGTTGTACATGAGGAGAAGCAATTTTGAAGATATACGCAATACACTCTCGCTGATGGCAGTAGCCCGGATAGGTATTTTGGATATAGGTGCCCAATACCATCTGGCAAAAAACAACTACGCATCACTTGGGCTTTTTAGCAATCTAAAACTTGGACCTGTAGGTTTGTATTTGGCTTCTGATAATATCGGGGCCATCATCCAGCCTTTAACACAAAAAAATATCTCTCTGCGACTAGGGGCAACTTTACGTTTATAAAATCGTTATTCAACACAATACTTAATACAATTCCATTATGACTATAAAACATTTAATTGCTTCCTTTTTGCTAATCACAATAGTCTATTCGTGTGCTAAAGACGAACCAGAAACCGTAGATGCCAAAGCAGCTATTTGTGCTTCTGATCGATATCTCAAGCCCATATTTGATGGTTCGGAGGTGGTGACTCTACAGTATGGATCCAATATCAATACATCAGGACTACAGCAAAATCTGATGATGGATGTCTATCTCCCAAAGGGAGACACACTTAGCAAAAGACCAACCATAGTACTTGCATTTGGAGGTAGTTTTATTACAGGTGATCGTAAGCAATTGTCAGAATTGGCCAAAGAGTTGGCTCGTCTCGGTTTTGTGAGCGTATGCATAGATTATAGATTACTAAGTTTTGCACAATGGCCCATCGACTCTATCAAAGGACTGGATATAGCCATCAAAGCGGCAGGAGATATGAAGGCAGCGGTGCGTCACTTGCGCAGAGATGCGGCTACGACCAATACCTTTAGGATTGATCCGGATATGATCATCTTAGGTGGGGTGTCAGCAGGCGCTATTACCGCAATACAAGCAGCATACTTTGATGCCAGTGACAATACAGAACCTCATATTAAGTCGGCCATCGAGATAAATGGTGGGGTAGAAGGCAGCTCCGGAGATGCTCAAAATTTGACATATTCATCCAAAGTACAAGGAGTCATCAATATGTCAGGAGCCATATACCGACCTGCCTTTATTGATACTGGCGAGCCACCAATCGTAAGTATCCATGGCGATAAAGACGATGTAGTCCCTTATAAATATGATTTTGTCAGGCCCTTGGGTATTCCCATCATACCTTTGTATGGGAGCTTCGAAATCCAAAAACACACCCAACTAATAGGTCTATCATCTCAACTCATTACTGTAAAGGATGGTGGCCATGATAATATTTACACTGACGCTAAATTTGCTGTAGATTTTGAGAAGTTTAAAGTAACGGCGTATCAATTTTATAAAGACATCATTTGTAAATAGTATTGTAATAATGAGATTTTGTAAGATATATATTCCTATCCAAATTTTTGTAATACTGCTAACATTGCTGTCCATAGGATGTAAATCTGATGTAACTACAAGTGTGACTGCAACAGGAGACCCAGAAATTGATAAAATAAATACTGAAATCTCACAGGATCCTGACAATCCTAATTTGTATTTTAAGCGGGCGCAAAGTTACTATGAAAAGGAATCTTATGATTTGACCATCTTAGATATTCAAAAGGCAATGACTATTGACTCGCTCAATCCTGACTTTTATCACTTGCTGACTGATGCTTATTTGGATTATTATAATAGTAGTGCGGCGCTCAATACTATGCGTAAGGTATTGACTTTGTACCCTGAGCGAATCCCCTCCTTGCTAAAAATGGCTGAACTCAAATACATCCTGCAAGACTATGACGGATCTATCCTTACTGTCAATGAAGTAGTCAGACTCAAGCCACAAAATGCTGAAGCTTATTACATGTTGGGATTGAACTTCAGGAGTCTGAATGATCCACAAAGGGCCATCAATGCGTTTCAGACGGCTGTGGAAATGGATAGTAAGTTAACTGACGCATGGATCAGTCTCGGCGAGCTTTATGAAGAGAAAAAAGATAAAACATCGCTAAAGTATTATGAAAATGCCATTATCAGCGATCCCACATCTATGCAGGCACTTCATGCTAAAGCCTTTTACCTCCAAAATCATGGGTCAATCGCAGAAGCTCAGGACATTTATAAAAACATCATCATACAAGACAGAACTTATAGCGATGCATATCTAAATTCTGGACTGCTTTATCTTTCTACCGATTCTATTGACAGAGCATATGAACAATTTGATCTCTTGACAAGTATTGCACCAACCAATGACATGGGTTTTTACCTGCGGGGAGTAGTAAATGAAAAGAAAGGGAATCTTACAGCCGCAAAAAATGACTATCAATCAGCATACAATCTCAATAAAAATGACCCGAAAGTCAAAGCAGCTTTGGATGCTATTCAAAACCAATGATTTTTTTTATTGTTATACACTAAAATTTTAAATATGAATCATTTTTCAAAAGTAGTGGCAGGAGTCATCCGATGGGGCAGTTGGGGATCAAAATTATCAGCTTCCAAAATGGCTGCCCTCATAGAATCATGTGTCGAAATGGGTGTTACCACCTTTGACCACGCTGATATTTACGGCAACTATACGACTGAGCGCGAATTTGGAAATGCCCTCATACTCAGTGGAGTACCAAGAGAAAATATACAACTCATCACCAAGTGTGGTATCATCAAGCCATGTGCCGAAAAACCTGGTTTTTCGATCACACATTACAATATGTCAAAGAGTCACATCATAGCCTCGGCCAATCAATCTCTGCAGCACTTAAACACTGATTATCTAGATGTTTTTATGATCAGCAGACCTAGTCCCATCATGGATTACGAAGAGATCGGCGATGCTTTCCACATGCTAAAAGAGTCTGGTAAAGTACGTGAGTTTGGTGTAGTCAATTTTTCTCCCGACCAGATACGAGCGATGTCTAAATATTATCCCATCACATCCCATCAGTCTGAGCTTTCGATGACACATCTTGGCTCCATATTTGATGGGACTATAGATACTTGTGTGACGTATGCCATGACCCCTATGTCCTGGTCACCTCTCGGCGGAGGCTCTATTTATACCAATACAAAAGCTGGGTATCGTCTCGAACAAAGATTGCAACGTCTGGCAGACAAATATGAATGGACGCTTACTGAAATGGCATTATTATTTCTGATGCATCATCCAGCAGGCATAGTACCAGTGGTAAATCATACTAAAGCAGATAAAATCAAAGAAGCCACAGATCTGATCGATGTAAAACTATCCAATGAGCAGTGGTATGAAATTTTGATTGCTGCCAAAGGGGAGGAGTTGTCGTAGAAAAGTTTAGATACTAATTTTTATGGATTTAAACTACGAGAAGTCTGGAGTTCTGAAAGATTATTTGATCGGTTTTATCTTTAGGTTTCGGAACCATACTTTATCCCCATGATCCTGAAGTGATAAATGACCAGATTTGCTTTTGCCAAAATCGGGCATATCCTTAAACTTACTATTTGCGACCATCTTTCTCCAGCTGTCATCATGCATGGTAAATGAAACTACATTCACACCATTCAACCAAAACTCAACTTTCCCCTTGACACTCTTGATTCTGGCAGCATTCCACTCTCCGGCAGGTTTCACAGTCGGATATTTACACTCTAACATATCGTACAAATCACCAGCCCGATGGGTCACGTACTGAGCATCTGGATGACATGTATTGTCCAGCACCTGCATCTCTGGTCC
>JBATLS010000173.1:0-2063 GCA_049289435.1 Saprospiraceae bacterium
TTCTAAATGTATGGGATCGAAGTCGCAGACTTCGACCATCAGATTCCAATGGTCGCAGTTTCTCCCGATGGTCGCAGTTTGTAACCTGTAGCTAACGAATTGGAAATTCTAAATGTATGGGATCGAAGTCGCAGACTTCGACCATCAGAGGATGTAAAATCGAAGTTACAACTTTTTTAAAACCTGTAGTTATCGAATTGGAAATTCTAAATGTATGGGATCGAAGTCGCAGACTTCGACCATCAGCGACTATAATTTAATAAGCGCGATCATCATTGTTTTTCATATAATTGATAAATGCTCTATTGACAACTCTCATCCCGCCTGGTGTCGGATAATTGCCCGAAAAATACCAGTCACCCTTATTTTTTGGACATGCGATATGAAGGTCAGGAATACTTTGATAGATGACCTCCACTTCTGGTTTGATGCCCTCTGGTTTGACTAATTTAGATATTTTGGTTGATATCTGTTCATCAGTATATTGGTCGTACAACAATTTGACTTGATTTTGTACTTGCTCGATAGGAAGACTCTCCTGTGCTATACATTTTTGATAAACCTCCTCCATGAGATAAGTTTTGCCGTCATCTTCCAGTAGTTTGACCAAAGCTCTGAATGCAACAAACTCCTTCATCTTGCTCATATCTATGCCATAACAATCGGGATACCTGATCTGAGGTGCTGAAGATACGATGATGATTTTTTTTGGGTTTAAAGTCGAGAGAATATATACGATACTATCCTTGAGCGTAGTACCCCTGACTATGGAGTCATCTATGAGTACAAGGGTGTCCACATTATTATTTACAATGCCATAGGTCACATCGTACACATGAGATACCATCTCGCCCCTCGAAGCATCATCGGCAATGAAAGTCCTGAGTTTTTCGTCTTTGACCGCCAGTTTTTCGGATCGAATGGTTTGACTCAGTATGGTTTGCAGATTTTTGTCCGTCAGCTCCCCTTTTTTTGTAAGTGCTAATATTTGCTTTTTTTTCAACTCATTCAGACGAATGTTCAGACCTTGTATCATCCCAAAAAAAGCTACTTCCGCCGTATTGGGTATAAATGAGAAGATGGTGTTTTCTATATCGTAATCAATGGCTTTCAGGATTTTGTCCGAGAGGAGTTCACCCAATTTTTTACGTTCGAGGTAAATCTCCTTGTCAGTGCCACGGCTAAAATATATCCTTTCAAAACTACATGGACTGGGTTTGAGTATGTCTTTGCATTGCTCTTCGGATACGGTACCATTTTTTTTAATGATGAGTGCATGTCCTGGCTTCAGTTCTTGTACCTGCACATTGCGGATATTGAGACTGGTCTGTATAGCTGGTCTCTCTGAAGCTACTACCACAATTTCTTCATCATGATAGTAAAATGCGGGTCGGATGCCAGCGGGGTCACGCAATACAAACGCATCACCATGACCAATCAGACCCGCCATGACATATCCCCCATCAAATTTCCGACTAGCTCTTTGTAGAAGTCTCTGTATATCCAGGTGGTCTGCTATCATTGTATTGATCTCTTGGTTGGTATATCCCTCAGGTTTAAACCAATTGAAGAGCCGCTGGACTTCATCATCCAAAAAATGGCCTATTTTCTCCAGCACCGTGACTGTATCAGATTTTTCTTTTGGGTATTGCCCAAATGACAGCAATTCACCAAATAATTCGTCCACATTGGTGAGATTGAAGTTGCCGGCTAACACTAGATTTCGGGTGATCCAATTGTTTTGTCTCAGAAATGGGTGGACAGTCTCTATCGTATTGGCGCCGTGCGTACCATATCTTAAGTGACCAAGTAGCAGCTCACCTGTATATGGTTTATTGTCTTTGAGCCATGTAGGATCATTGAGTTGCTCCTTGGTGATATCCATAAAATGGGAGAAAACACCATCGAATAAGTCCTTGAGATATTGCGGACTATTGCTTCTCCTTCTTGATATATAACGTGTCCCAGGCGTAGAGTCCAATTTGATCGTCACTAATCCAGCACCATCTTGTCCCCTGTTGCGCTGTTTTTGCAGGAGGAGATTCATTTTATTGAGTCCATAA
>JBATLS010000174.1:0-3058 GCA_049289435.1 Saprospiraceae bacterium
GTACTCAAGTCAAAATTGAGGGTGTTCTTTGCATATTTTTCTGAATCCATATATAGAATTTTTCCTTTTCCGAGGGGCACCGGCGAGGTATAATATGGGTCATTGACGGCTTTCTCCAGAGATTTACTGATAGAAGTAATCCTGCAAGGGCCGCTTTTTACATCCACAGAGTTAAATATATGCTCTGGGCAATCAAATGTATAAGGCAATGGAAGTTCGGTCGGTGTTCCTTTACCATCATCAGGCAGATGGTACACTCTTTGGTCATAGCAGGGTTGTTTTTCTCTCACCCGATCATCGTCGTCCCATCCCGAAACACCTATCGCATCACTGACCACAAAAATACTGCCTGCATAGTGGCGGATGAAAGGTTCTGACAGGACTATAGTGGGCATATTATTTTATGGTTTGTTTCAAAAAAGTCCGCTCATTTTGAATATTAGTACAGGATATCCGATGATACAAAATATGACGCCCCACTTTAATAGGGTATTTGGAAGAGTGCCTGGCACATCATCCGCCAGTGCCATTTCACGTCTGGATTTATAAAAGTAGTAGTAGATTTTAACTTTTTGACCAATTTCGTATCTACTGGGTGATCTGAAGGTTTGAGAGAAGTGAAGATATTTGCCATTTATAGTAGTAAATTCAACTACTGGTGCAAATGCTTCCTTCACATTGGACCCAGATGAATCGTTTTTATAAGTTTTGATTTCTACTATAGTTCCTTCTGTGGACAAGCCTTTTTGAATAGTATGTACGATTTCATTCTTTTTCTGATATGAAAGTATGAGCAAGTAGGTACCAATTATTGAAATTATTGGACCAAGTGTTGTTAGAAAATTAAGTGTTGGAGACATAGATTATTTATTACCAAATAGGATAAATACGATGGCTAATAATAGAAACGCTAAAACAGATACTATAAAAATGGACACTGTAATGGCTGCCGGTACACCCAAAACAAGGGATGCTATTCGCTCTTTCCCCAAAATTTTTAATATGATGGCTAATCCTGCTATTATCCCTACACCAATCATTTTGACAATAAACATATTGTCAAAAATATCTTTATTGACTACATATTTTAATCCATGAACATAGTTGTATATTTGGTAAATAATATACACAAAATAACAACTTATTAAAGGCCAGAATAATTTCTCTATGATATTTTTAATGGATTCTATCATAGCTTACTTTCCAAAAAATAATGACATAAATACAAGCATTAATAAACCTAATAACAGGAACACAAAGGCTCCTGCAGCTGGTATAAAAAGCAAATAGTGCCCCATCTTTTCGTTACCACTATATTTCAAATAAATAGAACCACATAATATCGCAAATGGAATACCTATTCTTTTAGCATTCATAGTATTGTAATATGCCCTATCCGACCAATCATTGATTTGTGTAAAGTACAACATGATAAAAATGAGTAAATAGACCACATACAAGCCAACCAACGGCCAGTATAGTTTAGGAAGTAAGGAAGTTAACGTGTTTGACATTTTGTTTTTATTTAAAATGTGATGCGCCAGTCAGAAATAATACATTGAGGTGTTGTTTCTCTCCTATGGCACATCACTGGGATCCTATTATTTGGAAGGTATTTATTTTAGGTGAAATAAAATTTTTGTTTCAAATTCATTGAGTTCGTCTATCTGAACACACGTCAGAATACCATTTACTAACTCACCATAATTGTATTTTACAAGGGACATGGTATCGCCCTCGTGAGTGACATTGCTCAATTGTTTCACCAGATTTTTGTTTCTTTTACCCATTCTTTCATTGGGGAGGATGTCGTCAGAGATATTTTCAATAAAAAGGTTTAGAATATTGGATTTGTCGGGATAATAGTCATACAGATATGCTGCAGCCAGCTTGCCTTCTATGTCAAATATCTTTACTTTTACAAGATTGCCTTCTTTATATTCAAATTCACTGATAGAATGACTGCCAGATTTATGAATTAAATAGTCAGAATTGATCAGATAGCCATCTTGATTATATGTGTATTTGATGGAGCTGACTTTTTTGTCTTTTTCGTCAAAAATATCAGCGCTGCTAACCCTTCCGTTCTGATCAGTCAAGTATTCCGTTGCCGAATGCCAGCTCAGACTTTTGTCAATATGCCTTTTGACAATTTTCCCAACATCGTATTCATAGACGACGGTATCTATGTCAATAGCTTCACGGGTGATGTCACCTTGATCATTGTATTCATACCATTTTATGGCATGAGGATCTTCGTTGTAGGAGATAAAATCAATTTGTCTGACTACAATCGTATCTGAAGCCAAAATTTCCAAAGGGGTGCTTTGCTTACTTTCATTTTTGCATGATAGCATCAGAAGGCATACCGCTGACATAACGAAGTATCGAAATAATTCCATTTGCTATTATTTTGACTCAAAGTTAGGTACTCTATTCCTACCTGATCAATATTTGATTTCCAAGCGTATGATAATAAATGTGAAGCGACAATAATTACCATTGAAGTGATATTGAGTCGTATATGTGCTATTATTATTCAGCCAGTAATTCACTTCAAATACCAATAAGGACCATTAAACTACATGCATCATACACTTGACAAACATTTTGTGCCTTCAAAACCATATTTTCATTCATCTTTGTAAGGAAATAGCAACTTATTATATGAAACGCCGGGAATTTATCATCAAAAGTGGATTGGCAGGATCTTCCGTTCTACTGTCATCAAAGCCCCGCACTGGATTCATTTCCAAATCTACAAAGCCCAAATCTGTGATCATCATCGGAGCAGGCTTAGCTGGTCTGGCAGCAGGCTTGAAGCTAAAAGCCGAAGGTGTCCAAGTAACGATCCTCGAATCAAGAAACAGAATAGGTGGCCGGGTATTTTCAAACAGGCCAGCAAAGGCAAATAGCAAGGTTATCGAGCTTGGAGCAGAGTGGGTAGGCCAATCGCATGAAAGAATCATTTCCCTTTGTAATGACTTCGGATTGACATTAGAAAACAATCAATTTGAGACGGATCTCCTACTGGGTGGCCAATATAGCAAACAAGGCA
>JBATLS010000175.1:0-3112 GCA_049289435.1 Saprospiraceae bacterium
ATATCACCCAAGGAGTCATCCCTCGACGATAGAGAAGAATCAAAAATGAAAAGAACACCAGTGCTGATCCAAAATCTGGCTGCATCAAAATAAGAAGTGCTGGCACCAAAAACAATGCTAATGATACTGCTATCACATTGAGATTGTCCATAGAAGACTTAAAAAAGCTCAGATAACTGGCCATGGCTAAAGCCGTACCAAATTTTGCCCATTCGGAAGGTTGAAAACCAAAAAAGCCAAATTTTATCCACGACTTTGCGCCATTGATCTCATTGCCTATCACCAATACTAGTATGAGGAAAAATACAGTCACACCATAGGTCGGAAATGCCATCGTGTTCCAAAATTTCCAATCTAACGTTAAAGCCACCAAAAATGTAATCACAGAGATGACCAACCATAGGCTTTGTGCCCCTATGGGTGTGGAAACATCAATGAAGGCATAGGGGTTTTTAGGATCATATAGTGTAGAAAAAACCATAAACCAACCTATCACCACCAGGCTGAAATAGATTGAAAGCGTGATCCAATCAAAAGTTTTACTTTTTACTAATCTGTTGTGAGCCATCGATGATATTAATTACTTACCAATGCTCTTTTACTGACATTATCATAGACTGGTGTAGCAGATGGGAAGGTCTTTTTCAATTCTAATAAAAAGGGCATAAGTTTGTTTTTATTCTCATAATAGCCCACTCTCACCTGATAGTATGGAGTGACGTGTTTCCAATCTACCTGCATACCTCCGTACATGCTACTGAAAGTTGTTTTTGCATGCTCCATTTCACGTCTGTCATCAGTAGTAATGATTTGAATTCGCCAGGCTTTTATGGTTTCATTGGCCTTCCCGTTAGTGACAAATGTGGACATCATCTTATCCACAGATGCTGATGTTTTGACTGATACATTGGACTGACCCTTTGAGGTGGATGTACCGAAAAAAATCATCAGGACTATGATAATAGAGGACGCCAATTTTTCTTTAAAAAACATATTTCAAAATTTCTATTTAAACTATAACGTGAAAATCTACTTATCAGGGTGCAAATCTACAAATATTTTGCCTAACTGATTCATGTTTAACAATTTGGAAAGCAAGATTATAGTATGCCATTACTAACTATATTTTTGCTTCTATACCCCACTATAGTCCGAATTACTTCAGTTTGTACACACTGCCACTAATATTTGAGAATATCTTAGGTAGCGAATCCTGTGCAGATTTGGCAAAATCAGGGAGGCTTTCCCAGGATGTATTACTAAGATATGAAGTCATACCATTCATGATAAGATAGTGTGGATACTCGCTGTCAGTCATTAATCTATGCCATGATGTATAATCCAAAAATTTGGTCTCTGAGGTGTCAAATTTGCTATGAAACAAACCATAATCACGATTGACTCTATCGGTTATGATATACTTTTGCCCGCTTATGGATTCTATGACATACATATTGAGTGCCTTTTGAGAAGTATAATTGACCTTTTTATTGTATCTCACATTCTGTATATAGATGCTGCCGAAGGCCATACTCAGAGCTAAAATGAACAAGGGTTTTTGCCCCTTATATCCAGCCACCAAGGCACCCATGAGGGGCAAATACAACCACCAGGTATTTTCGTAAGCATGATAGACACTTACCAATAGTAAAACTAACAAAATACCTATTGACATCAGCAAATGAGCTAAAGAAACACGGCTCAAATTTTGAAAACCATATGCTAAGACCATTGCCCCTATAGGTAAAATGTATAAATGATGTCTGGGATCCGGGCACAATGGCACATAATCGGTATATGAAATCGACATAAAATTGGCAAGAAGTAACAATCCAATGAAACTTCTGATGATAAACTTGACCTTAGGCTCATCTAATTTTAATAGCAGTGGGATCATCGCTAATGGAAATAAAAAAAGATTTCTCGTCAATTCTAACCAAAACAGAGATCCTATGCGGTGGAGAACAGCTGAGATGGGCAACAGCTCATAGGAACAGACGGAGGTGTATTGACCGTCAAATATACTTTTTAACCTTGCCAACGGATCTCCAAGTAAAAAGAAACTATACAGACCATATATCAATCCGAAAATAATGCTCAGTAATATCACCCTTTTCCAAAAGTATATATGATTTTTCTTGATCAAATCAAAAGTCATCAGGATCAAAAAGAATGGATAGAAGATTAAAAATGTTTCCTTAGCGAGAAACATAATCATCACCCCTACTACAAACCAATCAGCTTTGTTTTTCCAATTCCTTTGCTCAAAATTTGCGGAGTAATAACCCCAAAAGCTTATGAGAAAGCCTAATTCTACCACAATATCGGGCATGGGCTTCTCCATATACATCAGATGCATGGGAGACATCATCAAAAACAACCATGCTGCCCATTTTGCTTTGTTTGATAATCCTTCGATACATTGTAGCATCAGGATCAGCACCATCATAAAAAGAGAAAATACGGTAATAAAATTAGAAAAATCATTGACACCTGCTATCAAGTAACTGAGCGCAAGTGGTAGTATAATACCATATCTGTAAGCATATAGAGAAGAGTGATCGTACTCACCATTGATCAGACTGTATGCGAGCCGACAATATTCTATATCGTCATACCCAAAGTATCCTCCATGGAAGAAATAAAAATGAAAGCCATAGACGAAGATGGAGAGCAATACAAAAGGGTAAAACTTGTGTTTCGAAAAATGATGTATTGCTCTCAATCTTTACATTTATGTTATTGTAGTGATTTTATATCAGAGTTTGTGTATGCTATTGCAAATATTTATGGCCTCGTCGATGGCATTGGCGTCATCATCCATAAAAGTAATGATCACAAAAAAATTGGTCTCAGTGTCGGGATCAATAAGACCCATAACAAATATCTTATCTCCATCTTTTGCCCCCTCGGCATATCCTCCCTTAAATCCGTTGATATCTATTATGTTGACATCGTCGATACGATCTAAATGTAGACTTTCAGCGATTGCCATGGTATATGCACTGATGTCGCTATCATCAATGGACGCATCTTTAAACGGGATGATGGATATTTCCATACCGTCTCCTACCGCTGAAAATTCTTCCAGATTGTTGGTCACTTCACGAAA
>JBATLS010000176.1:0-2811 GCA_049289435.1 Saprospiraceae bacterium
CCCCACCACTGTCTTTCATTATTGTATCTGACGTCTGTAGTCCCTTTTCGGGTAAAGCCGTAGGGTACAAAACACACCCATTCTGTATGTATATCTTTAAGTTGTACAAATGCTCTTGAGCCAATTTCTTTTCGGGTGGCTACTACAGTGATGCCTTTGATGGTTTCATCTGCACTCACAGGATATATATTAGTACTGACATCCGGCAAAGTAGCAGAGAGCGCACCTAATAGGATGATAAATATAATCCCGATGAAATACTTAGTATTAATGAATTTCATCCTGTCTCTTGATATTCTTGATAGTATATTTTATTAAGATCATTTCTTTTTACTTTTTACTTTATTGAGATTCTTTTTTGGGTGTACCAAGGTCATCTCCTTGACCAGATGGCTCGCATCTGCATATTTGTCGATGACCCACAAGATATATCTGGCATCTACCATGATATTTCTACAGATGGACTCATCATAATTGATATCGCTCATGGTACCTTCCCAGACTCTGTCAAAATTGAGTCCCACCAGATTGCCATAAGCATCTATAGCCGGACTACCAGAGTTGCCACCGGTGGTATGATTGGAAGCAAGGAAGCACACCGGCAATTGTCCATTTTTGTCTGCATATGGTCCGTAGTCTTTTGCCGCGTACAAATCAAGGATTTTGGGTGGCAGGTCAAATTCGTAATCTCCGGGGATGTATTTTTCTATCACCCCATCCAGGTAAGTGACCGGGCTGTATGATACTGCATCTTTAGGTTGATATCCATTGACTTTCCCATAGGTCACCCGCAGTGTACTATTGGCGTCAGGATAGAATTTTTTGTCTTTAAATACTTCCATTTGAGCTTTTGTGTAAGTCTCCAACTGCAAGTCTAAGATTTTTTTTATGCCGTTGTACGGTGCGGATATTTCTTTTTTATAAAAATCTGACCATGCTGCGATCAGGGCATACATTGGGTCACTTTTGATGGCTGCTATGGCTTTGGCTGGTTCGAGGTTTAAGATGGATAGTGCTTCTTTTTCAGTAGTAAAGTTGCACAGCAAATACTGGTCTTTCACCATATTTTCATAAGATTCACCAGATGAAATGCCGAGACTTTCTCTTTTTATAAATTCGGGTACAAATTTTTCAGGCAGATCATGGACATACATATCTATGAGAGCACTCAGTTTTTCTTCGTCTATTTCACTATCAAAATCATTATAAAATTTTGCACTATATTGTAGAAAGGATTTCAATTCCGACTCATAGCCTTTCACTCCGTTTTTTTCAAATGCTTTGACCAGTCGCTCCAATCGGGTGCAATATTGCGGCAAATCTGTATTTCGTTGCAATATCTCACTAAAATACTCCCTGGCAACTGCATAATCATCTATGGCTTTGTAGAGACTGTCCATCGTCGATAATAGATTTCGGTAAGGGCTATCCGGAGATAATTTCTTTTGAAAAATGGCTTCTTCATTTTTTTTCTTCTGGACAGCATTGGACTTTTTAAGGCCCAATGATTCACCGATCCACTTTTTCCAATAATTGGCAATCGAAGCATATTTAGAAGCATACTTTATCTTCGTTTCTTCATTTTCTCTCATATACTTATCCATGATGGAGAGGGCGGTTTCTCTTATTTTTATTTTGGGTGGGTTGAGCTTATCTACCACTTGTGATATGGCTGAAGATGGCAGATACTGATTGGTCCTGCCCGGAAATCCAAATACCATCGTAAAATCACCTGCGGATACTCCATCCATAGATATCGGTAAGAAGTGCTTGGGCTTATAAGGCACATTATCCGCAGCATAAGCGGCAGGCTTGTTGTTTTTGTCCGCATATATCCTGAAGAGTGAAAAATCTCCCGTATGTCTTGGCCACACCCAATTGTCAGTATCAGAGCCAAATTTTCCGATGGATTCGGGTGGTGCGCCAACCAGTCGTACATCTTTGTATATGGTGGTAACAAAAGCAAAATATTGATTTCCATCAAAAAATGGTTTGATGACCACTTCCTGATAGGTCTCTAAGGTATAAGTTTTTCTAATATCGGCCAGGTTTTTATCAATCTGGGATTGCTTTTGCTCAGGGGTCATCCCATCTTTGACACCCATCAGGGACTTTGTTGTGACGTCATCGATTCGGTCTATAAATGTTGCCGTAAGTCCTTGATTGGGAAGTTCTGCCTGATGATTGGCGGCCCAAAATCCATTTTTGATCAGATTGTTTTGGACGGTAGTATGAGACTGTATGGCACTGTATCCGCAATGGTGGTTGGTGAGTAAGAGACCATTGGACGAGATCAGTTCGGAAGTACAAAACCCGCCAAAGTGCACAATAGCATCTTTGAGAGACCCTTTATTGATACTATAGATATCGTCGGCAGAGATTTTCATACCCATGCTTTTCATATCCTTTTCGTTGAGGACTTTGAGCAATTGGGGCAACCACATACCTTCTCCAGCGTAGGAGGAAGTGTAAACAAATAATAAAAGTGGTACGAATGAATATTTAAGGATCTGGATCATTTTGATTTGCTAAAGGATTTTTAAGTGTAACTTCTAAATGCATGCAAATCTAAAAATACTTTGTGTAATTCCTTGATATTTACTTAGTTTTAGTACAATCTTAAACTTTGGAAAGATCATTTTAATAGAATGTCATTTAATCCAAAAAAAAATTGATTCTTTTTTAAAAGAAACTCTTTAGCATCTCATGCTATTTTATAATTTATAGCAATTGCTCATCTTATCCTTTAATAATCATTGGTTTTTTGTGCTATAGGTTTCACATATTTCGAATAATAATAGAGCACTACTA
>JBATLS010000177.1:0-3288 GCA_049289435.1 Saprospiraceae bacterium
CCCCATCCCTGCCCGCTACGGGGCAGGCAGGCTTGCCCGCTACGGGGCAGGCAGGCTTGCCCGCTACGGGGCAGGCAGGCTTGCCCGCTTCGCAGTAGGCGGGCCTCAAGGCAGCTAAAAAGAAATTGGCTATCAATGAATGCAAAAATGGGATACACCCAATAAAAAATAAAATGAAGTTTACAGTATCAAAATATATCAGATTCGTCTATTTTGGATTTTCAATTTACTTTAAGTATAGAATATCAATCAAAGAAAAATTACATACTTATTTTCAAAATAGTTTTACCTTTGGGTCATGTGGTTCGACCAATTATTATAGTCAAAAGAAATTAAATATTTTTGCAATTTAATTTACTTTAAGTATAACCTAAATATCCATTTATTAAAAAATATAATTCAGGTGTTCCACTCCTATGCTATTGAAAATCAAAAAGTAAAAATAATCAAATGACGGCAAAAAATATTTATTACATAGTCTTGATGTTAGTCTGCACTCTTGCTTTCTCATGTAAACCAAAGACCAACGATATACTGATAGACGCCAGCAATATCCAGAAAGATCTCCAGCTAAAACTCATAGATGCCGTCTCTGGCAGTGTATTCGTATTGCCGGAAGGAAAATTTGATTTTCAGCGCAGTATTTCACTCAATGATACTCCTGACATCACTATTAAAGGTGCCGGAAAGGGGAAAACCATACTATCATTCAAAAATCAGGTAGAAGGTGCTGAAGGCATGCTGATCAAAGGTGTGAAAGGATTGGTATTAGAAGGTTTTTCGATACATGACTCCAAGGGAGATGCGATCAAGGTGCAGGAATGTACCAATGTCATCATGCGAGACCTCGAAGTGAGTTGGACAGATGGCAAGAAACCTACCAATGGTGCGTATGGTCTGTACCCTGTGACCTGTACCAATGTGCTCATGGAAAAATGCGAAGCATCTTATGCTATGGATGCAGGCATCTATGTGGGCCAAAGTACCAATGTCATCGTCAGGGATAATTATGTTCACCATAATGTAGCAGGTCTCGAGATTGAAAATACCATATGTGGAGAAGTGTACAATAATATCGCTAAAGAAAACACCGGAGGCATGCTGATCTTTGATATGCCGGACCTTCCACAGGTCAATGGTGACAGGATCAAGTTTTACAACAATGTCATGGAAGACAATAATGGTGAAAACTTTGCGCCTAAAGGTATGGTGGTCAGTACCATTCCACCAGGATCGGGTATGATCATCATGGCTCATTCCAATATAGAAATGTATCAAAATAAAATCATCAATAACAAAACATTGGCCATTGCGGTCAATAGTTGGTTGTTTACCGGGATTCCATTTAAATCTGAAGTGTATGACCCCTTTTGTTCAAATATATATATCCATGATAATCAGATTTCCGGGACTACCGGGCCAATAGATACATCGACAGATTTCGGCAAGTTGATGACAGCAATACTGGGTGGTAAACCTGTAGATATCATTACCGATGGCATATTCAAACCCACCGCCTATGACAAGGATGGTAAACTTTCTGGTTATTGCTTTCAAAACAATGGCAATATCACTTTTGCAAATATGAATGCTGCAAAAGGATCAAAGCCGGAAGAAATAGCAAAAAATATGGACACCAATATGGCTATTTTTGATTGCTCTTTGACTTCATTTGATACTTCATGCCATGATGCATGGCTTAAAGTCAAGTAACCAAGATAAAAAATGATGGTGTAACTGTAGGATGATGCTCTATGGTCGCAGTCTCCTGCTGGCGCGATTTTGTAACTTGTGCCTATTATCATTAGCCAATAGCCATAAAAAAATCAAGAAGTTGAACTGATAAATCTCATTTCGATCCCATACAGTAAGCATTTGTCTTTGTTAGACAGGTTTGGAGTGCAAATACTTTATTTTCAAAAAGAGTTTGTATTTTTTGTTTTGAATGTTCACAAATCTTACATTTTTAATGTAGTGTATCGCAGTTGCAAACTGCGACGATCGGAATGATAAGGCATATGGTCAAAGCACCTATAAAGTACCCCCAATAATATGCGCTTATATTTGGAGATTCTCCGACGGCACTACGCCTTACACCTATAAAAGGCATGTTGGCTTACAATTTTTAAGTCACTTCATATCTCTTCTTGAAATATTAACAAGTTTGGGGATAATTTTTGATATTAA
Organism: Saprospiraceae bacterium; assembly: GCA_049289435.1. Classification (GTDB taxonomy): domain Bacteria; phylum Bacteroidota; class Bacteroidia; order Chitinophagales; family Saprospiraceae; genus OLB9. The sequence continues at coordinate 2,188 of JBATLS010000177.1, forward strand.
TATGAAATTTTGAGGCACACCTACTAAAATTATCGGCTTTTAAAAACATAATTTTCTCATTTAAGCAATAAAAAGAAATTAATTTTTGATTTCTTTGAAATCCTAATATTTCATTGTGAAATAATTATATATAATAAAAAATAAAATTTAAAATAAAGTTAGCTTTTTTGTTTTTTTTGCTGTATATTTGCTGGAGTTTTATAAAATGAGCTAGCGACAATGAAATACTTGTCCATGAGTGTGTAACGTTAAAAAATAAATTATACATTCATATTATAAAATCTTTGCAACCCAAACGCACCCGTTGTAGGATTTTAACCTGAGAATTAGGGCAGTCATTTTTTTGACTGGCCTAATCTCTTTTTTATGAATTAAGTCAAACTATCATACTGTTGTGTACAAGGTTTTGCTGCGATATGGTAGGCATTTCTTATTTGAAGTAATGAAAATGCCTAATCTGCCTTAAATTTGGCAAAACTCCCTTTTATTTCCATCTCATCTGAAAAAAAAATAACTTTATTGACATCCGTCCAAATCTGCCTGAATTCATAACACAACTAAGACTTAGGCTCAGCCTGCGCCGAGCATGGCTACAAACTTTTAGCATGTGCACAGGTTGGATATATCAGGCTCGCCTGTACGGGCAGGCCAATATCAGACTGGAACTTGTGCCAGCAGCCTGAACTAACATTCTGTGTTGTATTAAGTTTTTTTGCTAAAATTTATGAAAATATACTTTCTACGATTTAACTTTGTAATCCACTATCATTGATTATGTTATGAGATACCTAGATCCAAAAAACGACCTTGTTTTTAAGAAAGTATTTGGCGAGCATGCACACATACTTTTGAGTTTTCTAAATGCTATGTTGCCATTGGGTGATGGGCAAGTAATAAAAAGTATCGAATACCTACCGCCTGAATTGGTGCCAGATATACCCATCTTCAAAAACTCCATCGTTGACGTGAGATGTAAGGATAATCAAGGGAGACAATTTATAGTAGAGATGCAGATGTTATGGACGGATAGTTTTACGAGCAGAGTACTATTCAATGCATCAAAAGCTTATGTCCGGCAGCTGGACAAGGGCATAGAGTACA
>JBATLS010000178.1:0-11883 GCA_049289435.1 Saprospiraceae bacterium
TGGTAAAACTAAGAAGTAAGAATTTATAGGCTACAGCGCATATATGGTGTGTATAGGAGTAATATAAGGTACGAATATGGCTATGCATACCATATATGCCGCATGGCTGTAGCCCAAAACATATAAAATGAACTGCGGTAGATGGGATAGATATGTACAGGGTGTAAATGAAATGCCCCTTTGGGTACACTCTGTATATAGATATCTCAGATACAGATAGCAGTGAAAATACAGCAAGTCGATGCCCACACCACTATGGTGACATACTCCGCTCTGGGAGTGAGACAATGATATGAAATATATCTGTCTCAAGTATGGCGGCATAGTGGGGCAAGTGGCGGAGACGCAGACAGTATGCCGCTTTACCTGCAAAAGGGTGAACGCAGCGAAATGAAATGTAGCAAGCACCCGATAAATAAATATGCGCCTTTGGCGCACAGTATGGGAAGTAGAGCATTGTGGTGGGCAAAAATTCGGTCAGAGACCGATCTCCCGTTTTCTATCGGGAGGAGACAGCGACGATCAAATAAGTCGCTAGGGGTTTCATAGGCATGCTGTAGGAAGCTAGATTCTAACTTGAGGAACGAATAGGATGAAGTATCGGATTGGAAAAATCAGTTGATAAGAATGTTATTAGTTTCCTATAATTTCGCCCAAAATATGTCGATTCAAATTTTTAGATATCATCTGATTTTTGACTAATTCGTAATGGCATAGGTTAAAATACTGCCGATTGTAGATAATTTACGTACATAATCTAGATCGACATCCTTTTATCTTTGCAAAATACAATTAAGTCATAATGGTAAGTATGGTAACTCTTATAAAGGAAATATATTCCAGTCGCTTTGCAGGAGTTCCGCTCATCGTTAAATCACCTGGCAGACTCAATATTATAGGTGAACATACAGATTACAATAATGGTTTTGTGTTGCCGGGAGCTATAGATAAGGCTGCTTTACTAGCCATTTCACTTAGAGATGACAAAGAGATTCATTTATATGCTCAGGACTTAACTGAGTCATTTACCATAAGTATTGATAATCTAAGACCTATCTATGATATTAGTTGGCCTAATTTTATACTTGGAGCTGTCGCACAATTTCAAAAGAGAGGGATTCAAATTCAAGGGTTTAATGCCGTGCTGATGAGTGACGTTCCTTTGGGGGCAGGTTTATCTTCATCAGCCGCAATAGAATGCGCAGTGGTTTTTGCATTAAACGAGCTGTTAGAAACAAAAATATCAAAAATTGAGATGGTCAAAATGGCTCAAACAGCAGAGCATGACTACGTGGGAGTGCAATGCGGAATCATGGATCAATTTGCATCTATGATGGGCAAAAAAGATCATGTTATTAAACTGGATTGTAAGATACTTGATTATGAATATGTGCCCTTTAAGCTGGATGGTTATAAAATTGTCCTGTTTAATACCAATGTGAAACACTCTTTGGCGTCGTCTGAATATAATATCAGAAGACAGGAATGTAATACTGGTGTTGATTTGATCAAACAATCTGGAGAAGATGTACAATCACTTCGAGATGTTTCAAAAGAAATGCTGGTTAAATATGTTTTGCCGAAAGATCAAAATGTTTATTACAAATGTCTTTATGTTGTAGAAGAACTGCAGAGACTCCAGTCCGCGTGCATTGATTTAAATAATAATGACCTTATTTCACTTGGAGATAAAATGTTCAAAACACATGACGGCTTAAGTAATCTGTATCAAGTTAGTTGTAAAGAACTCGATTGGTTGGTCAATTATGTGAGAGATAAAAAGGCAGTAATTGGGGCTAGAATGATGGGAGGTGGTTTCGGAGGGTGTACGATCAATATAGTCAGAGAAGATACCTTGGATGAGTTGGCGCAGGGAATTGTTCCAGCTTATGAAGCAGCCAATGGATTACCCTTGTCAACTTATATGTCCACTATTGAGCATGGAACAGAAATAGTAATTTAACTGCATTGATTTAATATGTTTGATTTAAAAGAGCACTCACACACAAGATTGAACGTACTGACCGGCGATTGGGTATTGGTTTCACCACATAGGATGAAGCGTCCCTGGCAAGGTAAGAGGGAAGATTTGCCATCGGATGACAGACCATCTTATGATTCATCATGCTACCTGTGTCCAGGCAATCAGCGATCAGATGGGAGTATCAATCCACCATATACCGATTCTTTCGTGTTCACAAATGATTTTTCGGCATTACTAGCCGATACCCCGATTGGGGAAGTCAACAGTCAAGATTTGCTGGTTGCCAAAAGTGAGAGTGGAATTTGCAGAGTGATTTGTTTTTCAGCTGATCATAGCCTGACACTGCCATTGATGTCAAATGAAGATATAGTAAGTCTCATCAAACTTTGGGTAAAAGAATATATGGATTTAAGTGCCAATCCTGACATCAGGTATATTCAGATTTTTGAAAATAAGGGAGATGTTATGGGGTGTAGCAATCCACATCCTCATGGCCAAATCTGGGCATCATCTTCTATTCCTTTAGAGATAGCCAAAGAAACAACCCGTCAAAAAATGTACTATGATCAACATGGTAAGAGTTTATTATCTGCATACATAGACATTGAAGAAGAGAAGAAGGAAAGAATTGTCATTGAAAATGAACATTTTATTGCTATAGTCCCTTATTGGGCTGTTTGGCCATATGAGACGATGATCGTCAGTAGAAGGCATGTTCAAAATATAGTAAACTTTACTTCATATGAACAGAAGTCGTTTGCGGATATTCTCAGACGCTTGACCATCAAATACGATAATTTGTATCAAATATCATTTCCTTATTCTGCAGGTATGCATCAATGTCCTGCAAATGATGGTAGTCATGCAGAGTGGCACTGGCATATGCATTTTTATCCACCATTGCTTAGGAGCGCTACCGTTAAAAAATTTATGGTAGGATATGAAATGCTGGCAAATCCTCAGCGAGACATCACCCCTGAAGTAGCAGCCGCTACTCTGCGTAATTTGTCAGACATTCATTACAAAGTAAGTAAATCAAAAGCGATTGAAAAATAAAATATTAGTTACAGGTGGCTTAGGGTTCATTGGATCTCATACTGTCGTAGAGTTAATAAAAGAAAGTTACGAAGTTGTAATTATAGACGATCTTAGTAATTCACAGATGTTTATTCTTGACCATATAGAAAAAATTGTAGGAGTAAGACCTACATTTTACGAAGTGAGTTTGTTGGAAAAAGATAAACTGGATCGTATTTTTAAGGAAGAGGAGCATATTGCAGGCGTCATTCATTTTGCAGCATCCAAAGCAGTGGGAGAATCAGTATTAAAGCCATTAAAATATTTTAAGAATAATTTGTGCTCACTGATCAACCTTTTAGAATGCATGGAGCAATCAAATACAAGTAATATTGTTTTTTCATCTTCAGCAACAGTATATGGGGACGCAGATATATTGCCAATTACAGAACAAACCTCATTTAAAAAAGCACTTTCAGCATACGGAAGTACAAAACAAATGGGTGAAGAAATATTAGAAAAAGTAGGCAATACGGGCAATGTAAATTGCATCTCACTGCGGTATTTCAATCCAGTCGGAGCACACGAATCAGGTTTGTTGGGAGAATTACCTATTGGCATACCAAATAATTTAATGCCATTTATCACACAAACAGCGGCGGGACTTAGGGATGAATTAATAGTCTTTGGCGATGACTACGACACATCTGATGGGACTTGTATTCGTGATTATGTGCATGTAGTTGATCTTGCAAAAGCCCATGTAAAAAGCTGTGAACGGCTGATCGATGATAAGGTGGAACAAAATTACGAAGTATATAATATTGGCACAGGCAATGGCTCCACTACGTTGGAAGTAATAAACAATTTTGAAAAATACAACGATATTAAACTAAACTACAGAATAGGAAATAGAAGAGAAGGGGATTCTCCATCCACTTATGCAGATGTATCCTATGCTAAGATTAAATTGAACTGGGAAGCTACTCTAGGAATCAAAGAAATGGTTACTAGCGCATGGAATTGGCAAAAAAAATTAATGAAAAGGAATAAGTGATTCATCTAAAATTACCCTATTATTAATAAAATGACTTAAATGCATATATTAATAGCGTGAATTGAAGCCCACCGAAACCAAATTTTACAGTTTGATGTGATAATTATTGAAAAGAAATAATAAAAATAAATGATTGCCATCGGATTTATGGATAAAATAATGTAAAATTTACTTGTCATTATTTATTAAGAATATTGATATTCTTCTATCTTTGGAAATTAAATCAATAGATATAGCTTGTCCAATAGCATTTTTTGGACTTGCATTTAGAACAAATGAAGCTCACATTTAAAAAATCTGACAGGAAACCAGGTAATTCTTTTCTGGTTAGGCGAGATACGATACCATGTATTGAACAAAACTGGCATTTTCATCCTGAACTGGAATTGATCTATTTTATGAGAAGTACCGGAACCAGATATGTAGGCAACTCCATCGGAAGTTTTGAACCCAATGAACTTTATTTGATTGGCAGCAATGTACCTCATCTATTTACCAATGAACGAGAATACTATCAAAATGAAGGTGTAGATGAAGGGATCGATATCATAGTAGTCAAATTTGAACCAGATTTTTTAGGATCAGAGTTTTTAAGTCTTACTGAGACACATAAAATTATCAAGCTTTTCGAAAATGCAAATCGAGGGATCAAGTTTTCAAAGCCTATTACATATTTGGCGCACAATTATTTAGTAGGTCTGGTAGGAAGCGAAGGGCTCTCAAGTATCATTGGTTTGCTTAAAATATTGGATATACTTTCAGTGTCAGAGACATTTACACCATTATGTTCTGAAGACATTTCGCATTCTTATAAAAATGACGAGAAGGAGAGAATGTCTGAAATTCTGAACTATCTCAACCAAAATTACGAAAAAAGAATTGAACTGAGTGATATAGCATCCATTGCTCATTTAGCGCCTAATTCTTTTTGCAGATATTTTAAAAATCATACCCGAAAATCTTTTGCGCAATATTTGAGTGAAATAAGAATCAACAGAGCATGTAAGCTGTTGATTGAAGGCGAACTTCAAATTTCAGATATTTGTTATCAGGTCGGCTTCAATACATTTACAAATTTTAATAGACACTTCAAAAGCATTATGAAGACTACTCCTACAGAATTTATGAAGCGCTACGAAATGAGTAGCAATTAACTTGATTACTCAGATCTTTCACTTCTCAGATTAAACATTTTTTCGGCATATTTCAGATACTACAATTTATACTTGTAAGATGGTCAGCATGGTTTTTTGAGTACAGAACTAAATTCCAACCTAAAGCGTCTGTGAATGTGGGTGATTTTTCAATAATGTTAAAAAAGTGCTACTACTTGTTAATTTTTGTCATAGACCTCCAGAAAAAATATAAGTAATTTGTACCTAAATTTATTAATTGAAATCTTAGGTATTGGTTTACCTTTTATTTCGAAGTAGTAAAATTTAGTCTTAAGTCATTGATCAACCATAGTGCAAAATATTTTAATTGCATTCCAACTTTTGATGTTTTAGGTTTAAAATACATTCTTAAAGTTATAAATATCTAATATGAAAATAGTTTCGATAGAAAGTTTTGTATTGAGTGATACACTTGAGCAAAGTTTTTATTTTTCTCAGTGGGAGTATAAAGAAAGGAGGATTTGTTTAGTAAAAGTTACATCTGATACTGGTCATGTGGGATGGGGTGAAGGGTATGGACCTGCGGGTATCATTAAAGCTGGTATTGAACATCTCACACCTTTTATTATGGGTCAAAATCCACTGGAGACTGAAACAATCTGGAGTATTATGTATAGACGTACTTTGGATTATGCTCGAAGTGGGGTATTGGTTTCGGCCATTAGTGCATTAGATGTAGCATTGTGGGATCTAAAGGGAAAAATACTTGATCTTCCAGTCTATATGCTCTTGGGTGGTAAAAAACGAGATAAGATCATACCTTATGCCACAGGTATGTATTTTGTAAAATCCAATAATTTAAATAGTGTTTTGACAACTGAAGCCAAACATTATGTAAGCCTGGGTTTCAAAGCGATGAAAATGAAAGTAGGTCTTGGTATAGAAACCGATGTGGAATTTGTTAAGAATATACGAAGCGCCATAGGCCCCGATATCAAGCTAATGATAGATGCAAATCATGCATACAGTCTTCGGGAAGCAGTAATCTTAGCAAGAGAAGTTGAAAAATATAATATTTCATGGTTTGAAGAGCCTGTTTCTCCGGAATACTATGGACAATATGCTGAACTAAGAGCTAAGACCACAATACCTATAGCAGGGGGCGAATGCGAGTATCTCAGGTTTGGATTTCAAAGATTATTGGCTTCTAATTCTGTTGACATCATTCAGCCAGACATCTGTTCCACAGGTGGTATTACAGAAGCAAAAAGGATAGCAACTTTGGCATCGGTAGTAGGAGTTGAGATTGTACCTCATACATGGGGTACAGGTATAGCTATAGCTGCGGCGGCTCATTTTATGTTTAATTTGGATGTCCTTCCGGGAAGGATGAATGCGGCTGATTGTTATTTGGAATATGATCGTACCGAAAATAGATTGAGAGAAGAAATCACCAAGACAAATCTTTCATTTAATAATGGAGAACTAACAGTGTCGGATCTTCCTGGATTAGGAGTGGAGATGGATGAAGAGGCGCTGCATAAGTATGCATTGAAACTATCAAATGGACAATTAGCTAAATTAGTTTGAATATAGTAATATGAATTTTGGGTATAAAAAAATGTATATTGATGGTGAGCTTGTAGATGCTGCCTGTGGTGAAAAATTTGATATAATTTGCCCTGCAAATGAAAAACCTATAGCAAGTATAGCTTGGGCCAATCCTGTGGATACAGAAAGGGCACTGGTATCAGCCCAAAAAGGATTTGAATTTTGGTCTTCACTTCCATTGAGTGAAAGATTAGTTTGGATAGAGAAACTCAGGCAGCAACTTATCGAAAACAGAGATCATTTGAGAATGAGTATTATGTATGAGATGGGCAAAGTGTGGGAAGGTACTGATGAAGATCTTACAAGCATTATCAAATCATTAAAATATTACAGCGATGAGATACAAAGTCGAAATGATATCGTAATTGATGATATGGAAGGCAACTACACCCATAAAGTTGTGCAGCAACCTCTAGGAGTTGTTGTGGCATTTCTAGCTTATAATTTTCCTTTATTAAATTTGGGTTTTAAACTTGGGCCAGCATTGGCTGCTGGATGTTCTATTATTATTAAGCCTTCAGAATTTTCTCCATTATCAGCATATATCATCGGTGAATTATGTCATAAAATAGATTTCCCCAAAGGTGTGATAAATGTGATATGTGGTGATGTGCCAACGGTAGGTGCTCCATTATGTGAGAGCACTATTCCCAGATTGATTACTATGATAGGTTCGACAGAGACCGCACAAAAACTAATACAACAAAGTAGTAAAACATCTATCAAGAGGTATAGTCTTGAATGTGGTGGTAATGCTCCTTTCATAGTATTTCCGGATGCAGATATAGATCAGGCTATTAATATTGGTGCCGCATTGAAAATCGGAAACAGTGGCCAGATTTGTGTAGCTGCCAATAGGTTTTATATACATGAGTCTGTTATTGATGCATATTGTACAGGGTTGGTTGGAAAATTTAAAAATGTGAATATAGGATTCGGTAAAGAAAACAAACCCGATATGGGCCCTCTTGCCAATAAGCAATCTGTGACTAAAACAAAACGTATCATTAATGAGGCCATCTCTCAAGGAGGCCAATTAATTTTTTCTACTGAGATAAATACAGAAAAAGGGTATTACCACCCGCTTACAGCAATCAGGTTGGAAAACAATGAAGCTGAAGTATTGCAAAATGAAATATTTGGGCCTTTGGCTTTAATCGTTCCTTTTTCAACAAAAGAAGAGGTTATCGCATTGGCCAATAGTACTGACGCAGGTTTGGCATCTTATATTTTTTCAAAAAATACCGATACGATCAACTACTTTGTAGATCATCTGGAATTTGGCGAAGTTCAGGTAAATGGTGTCAAATATGATATCTACTTACCACACGGTGGTGTCAAAAATAGTGGTATTGGCGTGGATTGTTCTATTTACGCATTGGATGATTATTTGATTAAAAAACGTGTTAGTACAGCTTTAATTCAATAATAAAATTAATAACTCAGACCATTAGTATGAAAAGTGATATGAATTTAATGATGCCTTATGATATAGCTACTAAAATAGATGATGCTGGAATTATTGCAGTGTTAGTCATAGATGAATTAAAGCACGCACTGCCATTGGCAGAAGCTTTGCTTAAAGGTGGAGTAGATACTGTAGAATTGACATTGCGAACTCCGATAGCATTTGATGCGGCCATTGCTATCAAAAAAGAGTTTCCTGAGATAGTATTGGGATTTGGAACTTTGATTACTATTGACCAAATTTCAAAGGTGGTAGATGCAGGTGCAGATTTTGCAGTAGCTCCAGGTTGTAATCCAAGAATAATAGTTGAGGCTAAAAATCAAGGACTCCCATTTGCACCGGGTATTATGACACCTTCAGATATTGAGTTGGCTATTGAATTAGGATGTCAGATTTTAAAATATTTTCCGGCTGAGACTTCAGGGGGGCTAAAGAACCTTGAAAGCATGGTAGCACCTTATCAATACTTAGGGCTAAAGTTTATTCCTTTGGGAGGATTGAGCCTGGAAAACTCAGCTAACTACCTAAAATCGCCATTAATAACGGCTATTGGCGGATCATGGTTAGCAAAATCGCAGCTGATAAAAGATGAACAATGGAACACGATTACCAAAAATGCTTTGGAAATCAAAAACCTTATTAAAGAAATTAAACATTAAATTGATATTTGGCATATGAACATAGTTGTAACATTTGGAGAAATAATGGGGCGATTGGCAGCTCCGGATCATTTAAGATTTCGTCAATCACGAGATTTCGAAATTACGTATGCTGGCGCTGAAGCAAGTGTTGCGGCATCAATATGTAATTTTGGTGGCAAAGCTAGATATGTAACTGCCCTTCCTAAACATATTATAGCCGAAGCGGCCATCGATGCTGTCAGGTCTGTAGGTGTAGATACGAATTATATATTACGAACTAATGAAGGTCGTTTGGGGCTTTACTTTTTAGAAACTGGTGCAAATCAACGTCCCAGTAATGTCATATATGATCGCCAGAATTCATCCATTGCCATCACGCCAGCAGATAAATATGACTGGGAATCAATATTTAAGGGTGCCAGTTGGCTGCATCTAAGTGGTATAACACCTGCACTATCAGAAAATGCAGCAGAAGCAACTTTGATAGCTGCACAAAAAGCTAAATCTAAAGGAATGACAGTATCTATAGATTTAAATTTTAGAAATAAATTGTGGGATTGGGATCCTTCGAGATCAAATAAAGAATTAGCGCAAGACACGATGAGAGGAATTTTACCTTTTATTGATGTAGTCATCGCCAACGAAGAAGATTGTCATGATGTGCTGGGTATAGCAGCTGGGAGTACAAATGTGCATGCTGGTAGCTTGGATACATCCCGATATCCGGAAGTAGCTCAAAAAGTAGTGGAGCAGTTTCCTAATGTAAGTAAAGTTGCCATTACTCTTAGAGAAAGTTTATCTGCATCTCACAACAACTGGGGTGCAATGCTTCATGACGCAAAGTTGGGTGAATCATTTTTTGCTCCATTAGACAGCAATGGGAATTATAATTCCTACGAAATAAAAAACATAGTGGACCGTGTAGGCGGTGGTGATTCCTTTGCAGGAGGGCTGATATTTGCATTAAATAGTAATGACATATCTGAACCGGCAATCGCAGTAAAATATGCTGTTGCGGCATCATGTCTAAAACACTCCATCAAAGGGGATTTCAACTTTTCTACACGCTCTGAAGTAGAAAAACTAATGGGAGGTTCGGCTTCTGGTAGGGTGGTCAGGTAATGTAGGGATGAGTATTTGCATATTAAGCCAGATAATATTAATTATGATTCAATAGCATTTTTAAAATCACTTCAAAATTTAGATGCTCTAAAAGTAGGCACTCTTTGAGTCGATTTTAAAAAATTAAAATAGTTTTTTTCAACTACCTCCAAAAGATGACATGCGGGTTGCACAGCAAATCAAATGTTAGAACGATCTGATATTAAGATAGCCATATGTGACAGATTGGTGCAACTCAATGGAGAAATGAAGCCTTATCAAGCAAGGACAGGCCTATCCATTCAAAGAATGAAATGGCTGCTACGCCATCAGGCCGTAGCGGCAAAAGCCAAATTTTGTGTAGATTGTAAGATTTTCAGCTCATTTAAAAACGCCGGTAATTTGTGGCCCCATATTCAAGTATATCCTTTTGACCATTTATAAATTATATCAAAAATAGCTTAAAAATTTAAGATGTTAATAAAGTGCAAGTGCATGTTAATTTATAACTAAACGTTAGGAGTAGAGCATGTTAACTTTGCAATATAATCTAGAAGTAGATAAAATAATTTTTAAAAAAGTAAGACCTTTTATAATCAGGAGTATATGACTTCAAATACATAAAATGTAGTGCTTTATCAGTAGTATTTATTTTAAAATAATTAAAGTCGCAATTCTTATGAAAGCAAAAAATTCAAAATCTTTATGGCAATTTCTATTGCTCTTACTGTTTGTTGTCAACGTGAGCGAAGCCCAAATTACAATTTCTGGGACGATAACTGATGATACAGACAATAATCCTTTGGTGGGAGTAGCAATAGTAGTTCAAAACTCCCCTACAGAAGGTACAATTACCGATATTGACGGGAAGTACACACTCACAGTTAAAGACGAAAATACAGTATTAATATATTCCTACTTAGGATATAAAACTACTGAAATTGTAGTAGGAAACCAAAGAGTAATAAGTTTTTCTCTAGCTTCTGAAACAAACTTAATGGATGAAATTGTCGTAGTAGGCTACACGGCAAAGAAGAGAGGGGAGTTAACTGGTTCCGTAAGTTCAATTAACTCTGCAGACCTTCAAAGAGCATCAAGTACCAACCTGACTAAATCTCTTGCAGGTAGAGTCTCAGGATTGATAGTCAATGACAGAGGGGGTGTTCCGGGTGCTGACGGTGCCAATGCGGTTCAGATACTGATCAGAGGTAAGACAACTCTAGGTAATAATAGTCCTTTGATAGTAGTGGATGGAGTTCCTACCAATAGTATGTCTTTTTTAGCACCTTCAGATATAGCTAGCATCTCTGTACTAAAGGATGGTGCTGCTGCTATTTATGGTGTGAGAGCAGCCAATGGGGTTATCTTAGTAACAACCAATCGCGGTAAAAGTGGAAAACCATCTATCAATTTCAGCACTTCTCAGACCATGTCTGGTTTTACAAGAGTACCTGACTACATGAACTCCTGGGATTATGCAGTGTATAAAAATGAGCAAAATTCGAGGTATAATAATCCTGCCGCTTTTAGTGAAGCTGATATCTCCAAATTTAGAGCAAATAATGACCCCGTCAACTTTCCAAATACTGACTGGTACGATCTTACCATGAGAGAATGGGCTGGTGAAAGTAGGTACGGACTTACTGCATCAGGAGGTGCAGAATCTGTCAAATACTTTTTTAGTGCCAATGCATTTAATCAAAATGGGATGTTTAGATCTGGTGATTTGGGATTTAAGCAATATCAGTTAAGAGGTAATTTTGACATAAAAGTAAATAAGTTTGTTGATTTCGGAGTGGATTTGTTTGGTCTGCAAGGATTTAGAGACCAGCCAGGTTCGGATTTAGGTAGAGTGTACAAACACCTTACGGTCAACCTCCCTACCAGTG
>JBATLS010000179.1:0-2059 GCA_049289435.1 Saprospiraceae bacterium
GATTAGCAATTTATTTTTGGCTAAAGCCAAATAATATCTGCATTTATTGTCCACTGGCTAAAGCCAATGGCAATTGAATTTGATATTTTCAACGCAAATATAATTGCGAGAAGTCTGGTATTCTGAATTTTAGCTTCTTAAGGTGAATATTGCACCTTTGACCCGAATCCGTAGGCTGAAGGGTATTTCAAGGAAATGACCTAAATAGTTGCAAATAATACACAAATGAAGAAGAAAATGCAATTCTTCTATTTAGAATCACAAAACATTCATAACAAGCGTTATCAAGATTAGGACGTCGAAGTAAAATAAAGAGATAAATATTTGAATTTTATTTTTGATAACACACTCGTATCTATTGATAATTTTTATGGGCATTTAACTTTGGTTTCAAATTAATGATATACTTGCTTTTATCATGAAAACTAATTTTATAAGCTGAACTATAACTTACCGTGTAAAACCTTCATGAAAAACCATCTTCCATTTACTTGCCTTTTATGTTGGCTCTTTTTTTGCCACGCAGCCCCAGCACAAACCACACAAGGATTTGTCCATGATTGCGCTACAAAGGAGAGCATCATAGGAGCCACTGCTTATTGTAAGGCTCAGGGTTTAGGCTCGACTACCAACGAACAAGGATACTTTTATTTGATGCTCAAAGATGATCAAAAGGATACCATAGTCGTCAGCTATATTGGATACAAAGATCATCTAATCATTACAATAGAGTCCAACACTCCACTCCAAATATGTCTAAACAAAGGTATAGAATTAGAAGAAGTGACGGTGTATAGCAAAGGGAAAGAAAGACTCAATGATCGGTTGAATATAGTATCTATACCTATTGCGCAGGCTATGAAGCTTCCGACATTGCTGGGCGAACCTGATATACTCAAGGCATTGCAGACAAAGCCCGGGGTGACAGGAGGATTTGAAGGTTCGAGTGGTCTGTTTGTGCGGGGAGGTACACCTGACCAAAACTTAGTATTGGTCGATAATAATCCTGTGTTCAATACTGGGCATGCGCTGGGCTTTGTGTCCTTGTTTAATGGGGATGCTATCAAAAACATGAATTTGTACAAAGGTTATATACCTCCTAAGTATGGGGGCAGACTATCGTCAGTATTGGATTTGCAAATGAAAGAAGGAGATCAGCAAACCACTAGATTGAATGCCAGTATAGGTCTTCTTTCATCTCGGATGCTTCTTTCTACCCCTTTGGTGAAAAATAAAGTGTCTTTCATCCTCAATGCGCGATCATCATATCTGGGATTGGTGACTTATCCTCAAAAATTCAAGTTTGATGAAAACAAGTCCTCAGAATACCAAAATTATCACATGTATGATGTCAATGCCAAATTGCATTACAAAATCAACGACTTGAATCAGATAAGCATCAATCAAATCACAGCGTACGACAATTATTACAAACTTGAACGATTTGGAAATCAGATACAGAAAGTTTCCAATATTTGGGGCAGCAGCTCCACATCTTTGAGGTATAACAGCATATTGAAAAAAAACATAGTGTTCAATCTGTATGGTGGTATAAATCATTATAAATCAGATATCAGTGGTGGTGTATTGGCCGATGCCAGCCAAAATGCTGCTTTGACATCCAGTATTTATAATAAAACCATCAAATCCGAAATTGACTTTACCACCAAAGTACATCACTTGAACACTGGAGTAGAATATAGACACGAAACCCTTGATCCTGGCACTTTTACCAATGAAAAAGGCGAGCAATTCTTACTTTATCCCAATCATCTTCCACTGACGACTTATAGTATCTTTGCCGAAGATAAGATAAGGTGGTCTGACCATGTTACATTGCGTGGAGGCTTGAGGCTAAACAGATATCAGGGCAATTATCTCGATGCTATAAAACCTGAAGCAAGGCTAGAAATGAGCTTATACACCCGAAGAGATGTCGCATTCAGAGTAGCGTATAACCGCATGTACCAAAATGTCACTTTATTGGCCAATAATGGGTTGAGTTTTCCGACAGACTATTGGATACCCAATGGTGGACTTCTGCCATTGAGTCAGGCGG
>JBATLS010000180.1:0-5893 GCA_049289435.1 Saprospiraceae bacterium
TTATTGAAAAACGGTGTTTCACCAGAAATTATCTCGGAGCAACTAAGCCTACCCATAGATTTTGTTAAGTCGCTCTTGAAGGATTAATTAGTACAAGATTTCTTCTCAATATCTTTTCAAGGGAGACTTTGCAGAGGATGGGTATAAGCAAGTGAGCAAATTGACCTATCGTCTCTGTTTCTAACCGTTTTCAGGTCAGATATATCCATCTGCTTTGAGCCTGCCCGTACAGGCTTGTCTGCCTATGGCATGGCGGGCCTGCCCGTACAGGCGGGTCTGCCTATGGCATGGCGAGCCTGACAAGTGTAATCGACTATCGGGATCAAATGATAATCGCAACGCAAACTTAAACTACATCCAAAAGATATTGCTTATACCTTCATTGTTTAAATATTCGCTGTCTTAGAGCCATTAAAATAAATTAAAAATATTTGTTCATTAAAGTTTAGAATTTATAAAAAAACCTTACTTTTGCGTTCCTTATTAATAAAATAGGTTTAAAACAATACATTTTTATGCTGATAATCAATATCAAAGACGACGAATCCATCGACAGAGCACTCAAAAGATACAAAAGAAAATTTCAATCTGTGGGTCTCGTAAAAGAACTAAGAAGCCGTAAGCATTTTACCAAGCCTTCTGTAGTAAGAAGGAATGAAATTATTTCTGCTGCATACCGACAAGTGAAGTTCGGTGGCCAGGGAGATTAATTCTTTAATTTGCTTTATACTATATACAACTTTAAGGGTTGGACTTAATCGTCCTACCCTTTTTGTGTTTTAGGGAATATTATATACTTTAAGCATTTATTGATTTTGGCTTAAATTTTTAGTTATTAGCTAATAAAAGGCTATCCGAACTGCACTCATTTCTGGCTATATAAAAGAAGGCCTTCAGTCGATCTCAAGACTTTATTATATTGCTAACTTTACTACTTGCTACAACATTGAAAAGTTATCTGATATGATGATGGTGTCATGAAAATACTCGATAATTTCTGCTAATATTGCAGTAATGCCTTCAATGTCTGTCAATTTGTCAATTTTTTGACCATGGCACAGACTTTGACCATAATAGTTGAACCAAAAGAATTATATCATTATGTCAAAAGGTAATATATCAGTACAAGCGGAAAATATTTTTCCCATCATCAAAAAATTTCTTTATTCGGATCATGAAATCTTTCTTCGTGAACTGGTCTCCAATGCCGTAGATGCCACCACCAAAATCAAGACTCTAGCCCTTAAAGGTGAAGTAAAAGGTGAATTGGGTAATACGCAAATCGAAATCAAAATTGATAAGGAAGCTAAGACATTGCATATCATGGATAAAGGTATAGGAATGTCCGAAGACGAGGTCAATCGATATCTAAATCAAGTAGCCTTCTCATCTGCAGAAGAATTTTTGGCCAAATACAAAGACGATGCTACCATCATTGGGCATTTCGGATTGGGCTTTTATTCAGCGTTTATGGTGGCTGACAAAGTACAAGTCATCACCAAATCTTATCAAGAAGATGCTCCGGCTGTCAAGTGGGAATGCGATGGCAATCCTGAATACATCATGGAAGCTCATGATAAAACAGAGAGAGGCACAGAGATCATCCTTTTTATCAATGAAGAGAACAAGGAATATCTCGAAGAAAACAGAATCAGAGAACTGCTCAATAAATATTGCAAGTTCTTACCAGTAGAAATCAAGTTTGGTACAAAGACAGAAACCACCTACGAAGGTGAAGATGATGCTAAACAGGAGATCAAAACGGAAGTAGATGACATCATCAACAATCCTCATCCGATCTGGAAGATGAAGCCAGCAGATCTTACCGATGAAGACTATAAAAACTTCTACAATGAATTGCATCCGTTTAGTCAACCACCACTTTTCTGGATACACCTCAATATTGATTATCCGTTCAATCTGACAGGAATACTGTACTTCCCTAAACTAGGTAATAGCTTCGAAGTACAAAAAAACAAAATTCAACTATATAGCAATCAGGTATTTATCACGGATGATGTCAAAGAAATCGTACCGGAATTTTTGATGCTGTTGCATGGTGTTATAGATTCACCTGATATACCTCTCAATGTATCCCGCAGTTACTTGCAGTCAGACGCCAATGTCAAAAAAATCAATACGTACATTTCTAAAAAAGTATCAGAAAAACTCCAATCTCTTTTCAATACAGATAGGAAAGGATACGAAGATAAATGGAAAGAAATCAGCACTTTTGTAAAATATGGAATGATTTCGGATGAAAAATTTAATGAAAAAGCCATGGCCTTTGCTTTGCTTAAAAATCTGGAGAATGAGTATTTCACACTCGATGAATATAAAGAGAAAGTAAAAGGCACTCAAACAGACAAAAACAATAAAGTCGTCTATTTGTATGCCAATGATATAAAGGCACAACATAGCTATATCAAAGCGGCTAAAGAGTACGGATATGATGTCCTAGAGATGGATACCATCATTGACAATCATTTCATGCAGCACATTGAGTACAAAGGCAATGAATCGACTTTTGTACGTGTGGATTCAGATACTCCTGACAACCTAGTACAGAAAGAAGATCAGAAAGAGTCGGTCCTTAGCCAAGCTGAACAGGACAAAGTCAAAGACATTTTTACAAAATCTGTCAAAAACATCGGCATGGGTCATATAGAGTTGAAAGCGCTATCACCTGCGGATCACCCTGTCGTGATCACTAAACCTGAGTTTATGCGAAGGATGAAGGAGATGCAAGCCATGCAGGGGATGGATATGAATATGTTTCCAGATAGTCACAATGTGGTCATCAATAGCAACCATCCATTGATCGCAGAGAAGTTGGTCAAAATGAAGAGTGAAGATAAGAAAGCAGACTTTGCCAGCTATTTGCACGACCTTGCGCTACTCAATCAAAATATGCTCAAGGGCGAAGAATTGACTGCGTTTATCAGTCGTAGCCTTGAGTTCATAAAATAATAAAGTATATCGGAATTCGAATTAGAAAAAAGGTCACTTATCAGTTTTGGTAAGTGACCTTTTTTATTCGATTTATGGAATTGCTTTGGGTATATTCTTAAGTATTTCGATGGTAAAATTCCAAAACTTTTCCACAGATTTGATGTTTACCCGCTCGTCTGGTGAGTGTGCGCCTTTGATGGTAGGGCCATAAGATATCATATCCATATCGGGATAATTTTTTCTCAAAATACCACATTCCAGTCCTGCATGGCAAGCGACAACACTGGCTTTGGCATCAAACATTTTTTCGTAAGTATCTGATAGGACTTGCAATATAGGCGAATGTACATTGGGTGTCCATCCCGGATAATCACCTGAAAATACTACATCACAACCTGCCAACTCAAAAACTGATTTCAAACTTAATGCTACGTCCCATTTGGAAGATGCCACAGATGACCTTGTTAGACATAATATCTTTGCAATGCCATCTTGAATGTCCACTTTTGCTACATTATTGGATGCCTCGACCAAATCAGCTATGTCAGGGCTCATTCGAAATACTCCATTGTGTGCACCATAAATAGCCTTAATGATTGTATTTTGGTCAGATGTTGCCATAGTTTCTATTGGACATTCGATCTCAGTGATCGTGATGTTCAAATTGGCTTCTATGCTGCCATACTCTTTTGAAATGGCTTCAATTTTTTGATTTATGTCGGATAAGAATGATTCTTTACTTTTATTGTTAATGGCTATGACTGCGCTACTCTCTCGTGGTATCGCATTTCGCAGACTTCCTCCTTTAAAAGTGGAGAGTTTCATTCCAAACTTTACATCTTGCTCGAATAATAGTCTGGTCATCATTTTATTGGCATTGCCGCGACCTCTGTGTATGTCTATGCCCGAGTGACCACCCGTCAATCCCTGAATATCGATTCTGTAGCCTAGATGAGAAGAAGATTCTATTTTTTCCATCTGGTACGATCTGGTGGCGGTGACATCAACACCTCCTGCACATCCTATATCTATTTCGTCATCTTCTTCCGTATCAAGATTGAGCAATATCTCTCCTTTGAGCAATCCAGCTTCGAGACCCATGGCTCCAGTCATACCAGTCTCCTCATCGATGGTAAACAAAGCTTCGATCGCTGGATGTGATAGGTCATTTGATGCTAAGATAGCCATAATAGTAGCTACACCTATACCATTATCAGCACCAAGTGTCGTACCTCGAGCTTTTACCCAGTCACCATCTACAAACATCTCAATACCTTGAGTATCGAAATCAAAGTTCGTATCATTATTTTTTTGGTGAACCATGTCAAGATGTGACTGAAGTACAATCATCTTGCGATCTTTCATGTCTGGAGTTGCAGGCTTGCGGACGATGATATTGCCCACATGATCTTTTATGGTTTCCAATCCCAATTTTGCCCCAAACTCCATCATAAACTGTATGACCTGCGCTTCTTTTTTGGAAGCCCTGGGCACAGCATTAAGGTCTGCAAAGTGATTCCAAAGGTAACTGGGTGATAAGTTTCTTATTTCTAATGACATGATAATCCTATTTATTAAGTCTGCCAAGTTAACTAAACTTACCAAATAAAAACGGAAATCTTCGTATCATTTTCTGAAATATTGATAATTCAAAAATGATCAAATCACTTCAATAATAAAACTTCGATGTCAATCTGTCAATACCCTTTTTAGGTAAAAATAAAGCATCAAAGTATGATATCTTTGTAGGAGAGCACAGTATTTAGTCCCTTATTGGCAAAATATGTTTTGGTAGCATCATCTCCTCTCTCTGATGTGGCTAGTACAAAATCCCCGCCCCAGGCACCCAGTGACTTCACAGAGCCCCAAAAGTCAGGAAATTTTTCATCCTTCACCTTAGTAAATCCTGTATGAGTAGCTATCAGGTCTTCATGTTTGTCCAATAGGGCATTGAACTGAGTTAAAGTATTTGCAGTACGGATTTCTTCGGTGATCTTTGTTATCCCTTTGACCAAAGATGTTTTATTTTTGACTGCCTTGAGATATTCTTTGATGCCCAATGCAGTATCTTTTTTTAGTCCTAAATGAACAAAATAAAGTTGATCTTTAAATTTTGGGCTAAAATCAATTTCTGTATAGGACACTTCATCATCAGAATTGATATACTCTACAGGGCCATCAGCAAAAGCACAGGCAACATCATATCCGGAACCATCTTCTGTTTTGAAGTATAGCAATAGCGGATTGACTTCGGCCCACTCTGAAATGAGATATATCAATGTGCTACTAGAACCTAATCCCCATTCAGCTGGAAATTCGAGTTGTGTTTCTATTTTGAAACCATTCCATTGAGAGAGAAATTCAGAATTGAGCCTCACAGCATTTTTAAGAAGTTTGGTGAGGTAGTCAGATTTGACCTGATCTGTGGTGGTCACCGCCGAAAAATCAAATAACGAAATGGTTGATTCAAACCAAGGTTTACCATTCATATCCAGACTTTCCCAAATAAGATCTGAACTTGTAGTCCTTTTTACAACCATCTTTTGGCCAAACTTGGTAGGAAGACCTAGGGCTTTGGCACCGTCGAGGACAGCATACTCTCCAGTGAGAAGCAGCTTACCGTGTCCATAGTATTTTGTTTTGATAAGATATGGTTTTAATAAGTTCGCCACAAAAATAATCAAATGATGATATCATACAATAATTTTATAAAAAAAATTTTATGTATTGTCCTAAAAACAAGTAATTTATATATTAAAACAACCATTTTGGTGGTTAATAATAGAAGATGGTGATATGTCATAGTAAAAAAATGGTATGCTTACAAGCAGTAATTTTTTAAAAGTGGCGAAATTTTGACTGTTTTTCAATGAGTTATGATTTTTTTTTAGAAAATATATTCAAAAAAGATTTTTTTTTAAATACAAAGAATATACCTTTG
>JBATLS010000181.1:0-5412 GCA_049289435.1 Saprospiraceae bacterium
GTGTGTAATTATGATCGCAGTTTTATCACTTAACGCTTGCTGAAAATAGGAGAGAATATTTTGCTCTGTCGTAGTGTCCACAGCAGAAAGTGCGTCATCCATAATGACCATATCTGGGTCTTTGATGAAAGCCCGAGCTATCGATACACGTTGTTTTTGTCCTCCTGACAAAGTGACCCCTCTCTCACCCACAAGAGTCTCAAACTGTTGGGGCAATTGCTCAATATCTGATTCTACAGAAGCATATCCTGCATATTTTTTGATTTCTGATAGGTCTATTTGGTCCATGCCGAATGTGATATTGGACGCTATAGTATCTGAAAAAAGAAAAACATCCTGAGGTATATAGGCAATTTTATCTCTAAGTATGGAGACATTGTGGGATTTGATATCCATTCCATCTATCAGTATTTGACCTTCAGTCACATCAAACATGCGCATGATCAACTCAGCGATGGTGGTTTTTCCTGCAGCGGTTTTGCCCATGATGGCTAGTTTCTGCCCTTTTTTTAGCTTAAAACTTACCTTGTCCAATGCTTTGATTCTGGTATTAGGATATACAAATGATACATTTTTAAATTCGATGTCTCCTTTTATTGTATATTGTTTTTGATTGATATTGATGATATCAGATTTTTTAAACAATAGTTGATTGATTCTGAGTTGTGATGCCTCTGCTTCTTGAACTACCGATGCTATCCAACCTATGGAGGTGACTGGCCATGTGAGCATGTTGACATATAAAATAAACTCCGCAATATTACCCGCTGAAAGTTTGCCTTCATATACCTGATATCCACCTACTATGACTACCAATAGTGTGCTTAATGCTATGAGCAGATTCATCAATGGTTGGAAATAAGATTCGATCTTGGCCAGTTCAAGCGATCTTATTTTGAACTCTTCACTCTGAGCCTCGAAATATTCTGCAAATTGGTCTTCTTTGACATACGATTTTACTACTCTGATCCCTGAGTATGTCTCTTGTGCAGTACTATTGAGTACGGAGAGTTGTTGCTGGATGCGTGTACTTTTCTGGTTGATGAGCTTGCTTACATAGTATATGGAAATCGAAAGGAAAGGCAATGGTAGTAGCGCAAAAAATGAAAGATACACATCTACCTTGAGCATGGCATAAATTGTCATGGCAAATAGTGTCACAAGATTGATACCATACAACACTCCTGGCCCCAGATAATTTCTTACTTTGGATACGTCTTCGGATATTCGAGCCATGATATCTCCCGTCTGCTGACCTCTATAAAACGATTGATCCAAAGTCTGGAGATGAGCGTAGATCTCTTTTCGCATATCGTACTCTATCAAGCGAGACATCACGATAATCGTTTGCCGCATAAAATACATCAATAAGCCTTTGATGACCACAAATCCTGTAATGACCAGACCAAAAATCAGTAGGCTATGTCCAAGATCATCATACATGGTAGATTGAAGGTCAGGGGTCGATGATTTGTATTCCAATATTTTGCCCTGCACCAAATCAAGTGCTTCTCTGATTTTTTGGGGGATCAATATACCAAAGTAATTTGACCCAGTGACAAAGATGATTCCAAATATGAAGTGCCACTTATATTTGACAAAGTAGCGATTTAGGGTGTATAATTGCTTCAAGACTTGATGATTTCTGCTATTGCAAACATGATTTTATTCATAGAGTTCATTTATCTTTTTTGAATATCATTTCTCATGACTATAGATTATCCTTTTTGTTTCTTTTTGAATGGGTTGAAGTCTTTGAGTTTATCTTTGATTTTATCTACTTCTTCCTTGGAGTTTTTGTCCAATATGTCTTTTGCTTTTTGCTTTAATGAATCAGGAATGACCCCTTTGGTGATGGTGTCTAACTGATTCAGGACGACATCCCTGGCTTTTGATTTGATGCTGTCCAATGCTTTATTGGCAGCTTCATCGGCTTTAGACTTCAGCTTGTCAAGTTCTTCGTTGGCTCGTTTGGTGATGGTATCTTTTAATTCAGCTTCTTTTTTGCGTATTTCCCGTTCGATAGAGTCTTTGACGGTGGTGACAGTCTCGTTGACTTTAGATGTTACAGCATCCTGGACTGTGGCCCCTTTGCTTGTTTTTGGAGTGATCTTGAATGCGGGTTTTTTTATGTTGCCTGTCATGATGACATTTACAAAAAGATTGGGTCCTTGAGATATGTTGATACCAAGTTTTGAAGCTTCTTTTTCCATCACGGATAGACCAGTCTCCAGACTGCCTGTTACCTTATTTTTCTTCAGCAATTCACGGGGGATCACCAGATCAATATTATAATTCATATCCTTACCAAAGCCATGCTTACCCGAGATCGTCATATCTACCCCTTTGATGACTTTATTATATTCTTTCAGTTCAATAAATCCCTGTACGATTTCAAACCAGTTTTTGGTATTGGCCAGATTGACTTCTTTGAGTTCTTGCAAACCCAATTTATCAGCCAATTCGCCCAGTGGATTAAACCCTTTGAGTGAACCACTCAAGGTCTCGAGAAATCCCGAAGCGTCCAGGGTAGCCAGGTCGGGGGTCATTTCTGCACCCAGTTTTCCTTTCATCACCAAAGTAGTATTAAAAAATCCATCAATATAGGCTGCGATAGGTGCTGCCTTCCTGAGCATTTCTATTTTACTGATGGCTTCCGCAAATTTGATTTTGCTTAGATCCAACTTTACAGAAAAATCTGGTTTTGATAAGTCGTTGGTATCATACAGTCCTTCGAGAGCGATCGTACCTCCCAACGTTTGTGTGGTCATATCTCTGAGTGCTACGACCTGATCTTTCACTTCGAGCGTACCCCTAAAGTTTTTCAGGTTTAGATTGGTATATGTCAGGTCTTTTATTTCAGAATTTATGTTGAGTCGCACTCTTTCAGGCACGGGGATCACGGTGACGGGTTCTGTGGTATTTGTTGCTGGTGCACTGACTAAAAATTGATTGGCATCCAATTTATTTGACAGAAAGTCGATCTGTCCATCCAATGTACCATTGTTGAATAAATAATCATAAGCATTCATCAGCACTCCACTAATGTTGAAGTCATTACCATCCATTTCTGCGGCCAGCTTGTTGACTTTCATAGCATTGGCAGCTAAGTCGCCATCTATGACCGTATTGGTGAGTGTAAACTGATTCATCAATACTTTATTCATTTTTACGTTCAAATGTATAGATGAATTTTTTAATATGTCTTCATCTATAGATAAAGGGGCCATTTCTGTACTGGGCGTGCTGGAAGATGGTGTTGTTTCAGTCATCCACTCATTCAGATCCAGAAGAGATGAATAGCCGGTCACATCGATTTTCATCGCTTTTTCAGTAGAAAACATGGCCAACGGATTGGAGATATTGACATTCATGCTCAAGTCAGATTTTCCCAAAACCATGTTCTTGCCACTTATATTCATTGATTTAGGGCTTATACTAGCAGTAGCCGACTCGACTCTTACCGCTGGCATCCCTTGAGAGCGATATATGATATTACTAGCATCCATATTTCCTTTAAAGATGATGGCCTGATAATTTTCAGTATTGATATCTGACATCCGGGCTTTAAAATCAATATCACAAGATATTAGACCAGCTAACTCCTCTATACCTTCTATTGGATATGCCTGTGAAAGATTTTTTAATTGCAATTTTGATTTTAGATATCCTTCAATATGTTGATTGCCAGTAGCTTGTGTGACTAATATTTTTCCAGAAATAGGATCATTGCCGACTTTTAAGCTGAACGAAGGAATGTTGACTAATAGATCTCGATAGTCAGGTTTGGATGCTTTGATCTGCATATCGACATGAATGTCTTTGATGTCCTGGGGTAGGGCAGGGTATTTGACATAGCCTTTGTTGATCTTGATTTGTATGTCGAATGCTGGCATGATGTTTTTCAACCCATTGTAAGTACCGTCAACCATCCCACTGATACTTGCTGTGCCATTGGTTTTGACGGATGCAAAATCTTTGGTGTATGCATTAGGCATCATAGATAAAAAAGATTTGAAATCTTCTGAAGCGGTCTTAAATGTCACTTTTGTAATGATGTCATCGCCTTGCAATTGGACAAAACCATCCCCGGTCACATCCAATTCGTTGAGCTTTATGACATTGTCAAGAAGGGTATATTTGCTTTGAAGGAAATCTATATTGATCTTGGCATCCAAACTTGTCTTGATGTTATTTAAGTATTGCATGCCCTCGTATTTGACAGATAAACTTTCGACATTTGTTTTTGTGGTCAAGTCAAATATATCTTGTGTCAGATCACCGGCACCTGAATGGTTGACACCTTTCAACACCATAAATAAGTCCATCGTATTGTCCTGGTAAGTCAAAGTGCCATTTTCAATACTGTATTGATCGAGTCGGAGCTCGTATGAAGTCACTTCAGAAGATGTATCCTTCGAAATAAGATAATTGGATCTGAGACTATCCAGCACCACTACGTTGATGGTCGGTCGGGACAAGGCTATATTGTTTATGACAGGGATCGTATTGTCACCAAATATGGATGATAAACTTACGTCAATACTGGTACGATCAGCCCTATATAGCTCTATACCTTCGAAATCATCCATGCCAGTGACCGAAAGACTATCAATCGTCACTCTCACATCTGGAAAGGATCGGATAAAAGATAGATCGGCATCATAAAAATTGACAGTGGCATGGAGATTTTTATTGATGTCTTCTTTTAGGAAGGTCAACAATTTGCCTTTGAATACGAAAGGAAGCAAGAGTAGGGCTATAAAGCTTCCGATAAAAAAATAAAAAAAGTACTTTAAAGTTTTTTTGAAGATCTGCATATCAGCGTATTAATTATGTGTCTAAGACGAATTTTATCTTAAAAAAGTGTATAAATGTCAACCAAATATTTAAAATGAGTCGTAATGATGGTCAAAAGTATGGTTTGCCTGTTTCGCAGCAGGCAAGCTGGATCGCCTACTGATAAGCAGGCAGATATTAGTAACATTTTTTGTGACAAATCGTTGTCACAACTATGGTGTTAGACAATGAGTGATCCGCCTTAGGCGGAGCCTGATTTTGCAGCAATTTTGGTTCGTACTAGGATTTCATTATAGATTTTTAGGTTAAATGTGGTGCAGGGATTTGAAGGTATTTTCTATTTTTGCGTGCATCTTGAGTTCATTATTTTGTGATAAATGTATGATTATCAATTGTTTTTATGAATTTCAGCAGACCCTAAATAGAAAAACTTACTTATCACACTGTAATAAGCAAGCTTTTACTGCGAATTATCAAATATGTTCAATTATAACATATCGACTATTCTTCTTACTTCTCCTCGCATCAAAGTACAAGCATCTTGGGTCTGCTTAAATAACACATTAACATCTTTACCAGGGTGAACCTTCATAATGCTTTCCAGATCAAGTT
>JBATLS010000182.1:0-2165 GCA_049289435.1 Saprospiraceae bacterium
CTCCAAATCCAGGCATTTTTATTCCAAATATATTGAATATCAGGTACATGCATTGCAGGGAGGCTGGTGCTCTCATCCGGGCTATCAAATCTCTTGCCAGTATATAAGTAACTGATGATCCATTGGTGATGTGACTTCTTGACCATTAGCTGCGCTAAAGCTTTGATATTGGGTACATATATCAGTTGTTTTCCTTCCATATCTTTGTCAAAGTAGTGTTTGAGCACGGTACTTTTGACATAGCTCATGGAGAAGGAAGGTGAAAGATGAAATTTTTTACAGATGAAATTTTTCTTCAGATCTATTTCTATACCTCTTGCCCACACATTCTTTTGGTTTGTTGGTGACCAGATGCCGTTGGACTGTGGTATCCATTGGATCCAGTCGGTGACATGATTGCTGTGTCCTGTGATCTTGACGTTCCAGTTGTTCATTTGAAATTTCCATTTTACCTCACCTTGATGAGATTTTTCTGTATTCAAGGTAGGATTTCCACCTGATGGCCAATACAAATCGTTAAATCCCGGGAGATTGTAGTTTCTGGATAAGATCAGGTTCCATTTTTTATATTGATTGCTGATGGATAGTGAAGTTGGCATCCACTTTTTGTCCACCATATCCTGACGTGCTGAAATCTCAGATGATATTCCTGATGCCCATTCAATTTTTTTTGCACCGCTGAGTTGAAAGGTATTTCGCTTTTTTGTAGAGGAGTAAAAATTGGGATTGGCACTCTCCGACCTGTATTGGATGGCCAAATAGTGAGTTTTAGATTTTGACTCGACTATTTCAGTATTCAACACCCATATACTTGTATTAGACAGTGAGAGTATGGAAGGAGTTTCAAAGTCCAATTGCTCGTTCATGTATGTCAACGATGATCTTATATGGTAGTCAGTCAGTAAATGTTGGTATTGGACATTGGCTCTAAAATTTTGATCAGCTTGAGTCTGTGGTATCGGTGTAGAAGTGATACTCACCGGAATCATCCTTTTGGCAGTCTGCCACCAGATTTCTGCTGATAACGCTTGTTTTTTGTTGATGTAGTACTTAGTTTTTGCATTGATATCAAACTTTTTAAAACGGGTGTCAGGTCTCTGAATGTTTTCATTTTCAGTATTTACTTTATAGATATTCTGATCACTTTTGGCTTCTACTCCTACATAGGTTGACCATTGGCTGCGATTTATTTGTTTTGAAAATGCCCATCCATAGTTTTGAAGTGAAGATAGAGAAGCCGAGATATGGTTACTATTTTTAGTAGTTGTCCTACTAAGCAACAATGCGCCGGCAAATCCATTATTGCCCGTCAATGCTGGGGCTCCAAGGGTAAAAAAAGAAACATCATTCATTAGTGAAAATGGAATAAGATGTAGATCATAGCTTCCGTTCATGATGTTTTGGAGATTGACCCCATTCCATAGTATGGGTAGATGTCTATTGCCCATGCCACGATGAATAAAAGTAGCGAGTCCTCCAGGCGTAGTTTGTTGTATTTGACCAGTATTGATCTTACCAATAAAATCTAAAATATCTAAATCTACAGTATCTGATGACCTATGATCTTCAGTGATAGAACTCAAGGAAAAAGGCTTGGATTCAGTGATCTGGATCGAATCTAATAATACTTGACTCACCCCCCACGATGGAAGGATGAAGAAGATGAATAATATTTTTGCAAATAAATACATGCTATCCGAGATTAAAATGGATGATTGCAGGTATTGTTTTGCCACTTGAAAGGAGGATGTCATTTGGCTAAAATGTAGTATATAGCCAAAGGGTTGCTGCCTTGAAGTATGCTAACTTTTCGCCCGAAAGTCATCCATATGATTATAAAAGAAGGCAGGTCTTCTGACTTGTTTCACTCGGAGGCACCTTCCCATCATTTAGACAGTGGTTTTCGCCTCAAGCATTTTTGTTTGATCCTATCGTGTCATTTTACCATTTCGACAAATCCCAGACTCAAACGTATAGAAACTTACAGCTACGGGGATAGTTCCTGATTTGCACAGGATTCCCATTTAAGAGTATGTTTAAAAATTCCATCATTTGTCTGCAAGCGGCAAATTTCATTTTATACTGCGTTATATTTTTCGTTGTAACTACCAGTTACGACTGCAAAATATACCTTGTCTAAAATTAAATTTGCTCGCTTTCGCTCA
>JBATLS010000183.1:0-2789 GCA_049289435.1 Saprospiraceae bacterium
CATTTGCACTCCGCCAAACGGGGAGGGGATACCTCGATTGAGCCGTAGGAAGTAGTCGATGTTGTCTATTACATCGGCACGTACCATGGAGATTTCGTCGATGATGACCATCTCGATGCTCTTGTATATCTTATTGTTGCGGCGTTTTTCGATCTCAGATTTATTCAACATCCTGGGAGGGAAGCCAAAAAAAGAATGTATCGTCTGACCCCTTACATTGAGTGCGGCAATACCGGTAGGCGCCAAGACCACTACTTTCTTTTTTGTAGTGTTGCGGAATACCTGGAGTAGGGTCGATTTGCCTGTTCCTGCCCTTCCGGTGATAAAAAGATGGTCACGAGTATATTCTATCTGATCTAAGATGCCCGAAAATTCCTGACTAAGTGATATAGGTACATTCATGGTCTGGGCATTTATCTTCTTCTCCTCCTGTTTTTGGTGGTGTAGTCAGGTCTGAATCCCAGTCTGAGAGTCAGCTGCAATGTTCGCAAATTGCTGGAGACATCTCTTGTTGTTCCATCATTGATGGCAAGATCGGCCCAGGTTGCATTGGTATGCATATAATATGATACCATAGGTGTGATGGTCAGAAAATCATTGATGCCCAAGTCCAGTCCTAGTCCAATACCCAGTCGCACCATCAAACCCGAGGCTTTATTGCTGATCAGGGTCGGAGTGGCAGTTTCGTTTTCGGATATGCTGGCTTGATAATACCCCAATCCAGGTGTAAAGTGAAAGAACAGCCCTTTTTGGATAGAGGGACCTTGTTTGGAGAAGGTAGGGCAGTCACAATCGCCTTCTAAATCCAAGGCGTAAATGTGGGTATTAAAATTGATATGAAAGGCTTGATATGATATTTTATTAATCGAGGCGTTGGGCGATTCATTACTTGCAAAACTATATGCTAGTTCTGGCAAAAACTCTATTCTTCGGTTTTTGAGTCGAAACCAATAGTCCAACCCAGCCTCTATCCCCGATTTCAAGAGGGTGGAATTGGAAGCATACCTGTCATTTATTGCTTTTTCCCAGTTGGCGTGGGTGTTATTGTTGTACTTTAGCCGGAGACCAAATTGTGCATCAGCAACTTCATTTACAAAAATGGCCAATAATAAAGTAAGTAATGAGACGTATGTTTTCATGTCAAATCAGATTTCAACCAATTGGTCATGTAAATCTAACGAATTTTTTTGATGCTTCGTATAAACGGAATGAAGCAAATCCAACATCTGAACATAATTCACTTCATTTGTATCATTTGCCGTTTGGTCAGACTATCTTTGTTATTTGTAAGTTCAATGGACAGGAATTTTGGCCAATGATTTTTGTGCCACTTAGAGTAGGTAATACGATTTAGCAGAATGAATAAATAACAAACGATGGAAAATATTTTGAAAATAGGGATGGTGCAGATGGCTCCCGTATGGCTTAACAAGCTGAAAACGATCTCGAAAATTAAGGAATTTATCCATCTTGCCGGCGAACAAAAATGTGAGTTAGTCGTTTTTGGGGAAGGGTTACTGCCGGGATATCCGTTTTGGTTGTCCATGACCCATGGGTCAGAATTTGAATCAAAACCCCAAAAAGAAATTCATGCCCACTATCTCCGCAATGCGGTGCAGATCGAAGGAGGTGATCTAGAGGAGATATGTGCATTGGCAAAAAAATATCACTTGGCCATCTATCTGGGCATCATCGAGCGGCCGTCCGATAGGGGTGGTCACAGTTTGTATTGTTCGTTGGTATATATCAATCAGGAGGGAATCATTATGTCCGTGCACAGGAAATTGCAACCCACATACGAAGAGCGATTGACCTGGTCACCGGGGGATGGACACGGGTTGCAGGTACATCCATTAAAACAGTTTTCAGTAGGTGGACTCAACTGTTGGGAAAATTGGATGCCATTGTCCAGAACAGCTTTGTATGGTCTGGGCGAAAATCTGCATATAGCTGTTTGGCCAGGTGCAGATCGAAACACTCAGGATATCACAAGGTTTATGGCCAAAGAAGCACGTTCTTTTGTGGTGTCCGTTTCCGGACTTATGGCCAAAAAAGATTTCCCAGCAGATACTCCCCACCTGGAAGTGATACTAAAAGATGCTCCTTTGGTCCTTGCCAATGGCGGTTCATGTATCGCTGGCCCTGATGGAGAGTGGGTCATACCACCTGTGGTGGATCAGGAGGGTTTGTTCACAGGATCTATCGACTTCCATAGGGTGCTCGAAGAAAGACATAATTTTGATCCTGCAGGTCACTATTCGAGACCGGATGTCACCAGATTGATTGTTGATAGGTCCAGGCAGTCATTAGTTTTGTTCGAAGGTGAAAAATAGCTATTATTGTAAAAAAGTGTATTTTCATTTTTTTCAAGTTCAAACAAATTATTAATTCTTGCATTTTGGACACTATTGCCTGAACTGAAAATAAGTTTTACTTCAAATCACTTATTTTTATTTAGAGTTTGTATTTTGGTCATGATGGCGTATATTTGACAAGATTATTTTTTAAATCACACCTTCGTTTATTGATGATATAAAATATTAACATATGAAATCTGGAATTTACTTTCTTCTATTTTTAGCTTTGATCTACGCAGGATGTACTGAAAAGTCAGCAAATACTTCTTCATCCACCGGAAATGGCTACATGGACTATACAGGCCAAGATGATCAAAAAACTGGAGGTATAAGGATGATACCGATCACTACTGCCAAAGGAACTTTTAATGTTTGGACCAAAAGAGTGGGCAACAATCCCAGGATGAAAGTTTTACTCCTTCACGGTGGTCC
>JBATLS010000184.1:0-8312 GCA_049289435.1 Saprospiraceae bacterium
GGGAGCATTGATTATACACTGTCCCCAGAGGCTCTGAGCCCCAAAAAGGGTAGTTAAAAAAACAAAAGTTTGTAAAATGCTCTTCATTGCTTTTAGATTTAGTAGAGTTTTTGAACCAATTTTCTCACCCGTAGATATATGATGAAATTTAAGTTTATCAATTGATGGTCGTTTAAGAAACATTGGTCGTAAATTTAGGTATGGATTAAATAATTTAAAAGAAAATATTTTATGATTTTAAACACATATTTGAATGAAATTCAAATAAAATGATAAGTTTACTCTTAGATAATATTATAACCAACGATAAAACCCTTAACAAGATTAATGTTAGGGTAAGAAATATAATAAATAGAAAATATATGGTTAAATCGTTCATTTTGAAATAATTATACTAATAAAAATATATCAATGTAAAACACTGATACTCAAATTCTATTATCTCAAAATGCACTACAAGTGCAGTCAGTTAGGTTTATAGCAGCAAAAATATTACTAATTTTTATAATATAATAATATTTCGTAATATATTTTAAAAAAAAAATAAAATGTCATTTTACTTACCCTCTTAAATCAGAAGTCCATCAAAATGTTAAATTTGACAAAAAGTAGATAAACGACAATTTTGTTGCAATCAAATGAGTCTTAAAAGCAATTCATATCAATTTTAGACTGTATATCAGCATTAGGAAAACAATTTTCTGATGGAAGAAGGGATGGCACGTATCTCTTTAAATTGGGATCTCGTAGAGATTTGGATATGAATATTTCCAGTGCATTAATCTCTTCATTACTCAACCCTAACGGTTTGAATGATGGATCCAAACTTGACACAGGTACATTTTTGTTTTCAGCAATTGCATTGTTTTTATAAACAACCACATCCCTGATTTTTCTCAGACTCGAACCATGTCCATAAAACGGTGCATCAACAAGATTATACAATTGCGGTACTTTAAATTTATAATTATCATTGGCTTTCTTTGTAAAACCACCTCTTCCCAAATTGGCCGGGTCATTCACTTTTGTCCCTGAGGTCGGTTCTGGGCAATCGACAAGATCACCCATACCTATAGCATTAAACTGCATACTATTCAATGCAGGTCCCGTGTGGCATGACCCACATTTTGCCTTGCCAAAAAATAACTTAGCTCCTTCTTTTTCGATGAGAGACATGGCATCTTGGTTTCCCTTCAGATATCTTTGGAAGGGTGCCTCATTAGACATCAATGTTCTTTCGTAAGCTGCAATGGCAAGACCCGCAGTTTTTATGCTATATCTTTCTGATTCAGGAACATTGGGAAACGACTTATCAAAAAGCTGTTTATATGCTTTAATTTTTAAAAGTTCATCATTTATATTAAGTCTATGTACACCCATACCAGCAATCGCTTGTGTTTCTAGCCCCTCAAAACCTTGAAAATTAGTCTCGATAGGAGTTCCTTTTGCCCAATTGCTTTCTGTGCCATTGTTTAAATGAGTTGCACCAAATTGTCCATTCCATAGTTGATTGGGTTGATATGCTCCATTCATTGCAGATGGAGATCTTAAAGGTTGGACATCTGGCTGTAATACTCCGGGTTTTAGCTGACGCATTTCTCCACGTACTCCAAAACCTAAACCACCTTCACCAATACCTTGAAAAGTACCCGCCTGAAACCCTGCTGCGACATGATGACACGATGCGCATGAATAGGTCCCTTTAAGTTTAGGGTCTTTAGGATCAATTCCTAATGCTGTTTCATGAAACAAAAATCCACCTAATGCAACCTTTTCCTGTGTAATAGGATTTTTGGGATCTTGAGGTATTTTTGAATAATTGTCTGATGAGGGTAATTCAAAATAGGATAACTGACCATTAGGAGCCTGATTTTTTAATAATGAGACTAATTCTACGTCAACAAGCATAGATTCATTAGTATTATCTACTGAGCTTGTGTCAGAACTACAAGATAGAATTGACATTATTAAAAATGCATAAATCAAAATAAAATACAAAGTTTTCATATCAAACTATATTATATTGGTAATTGTATTTTAATAATATAGCAAAACATATGCCAAATTATCGTAATATGTAAAAATCAATAATTTTACGCACATTTCTTACTGACTATACGATATAGCTAGGAATACTCCGTTTACCAATTTTTTGAGTTTTGAACTTTGTAATATTAGATTTTAATTCAATGTCGTTTAGTCAATAGTTATTTACATTTTTTTACTCATCACTGCCCGCTTCGCAGCAGGAGGGTCTGCCTGACTGGTAAGCCTAAAGGGTACTTGTAGGGAGATTTTGACAGATTTTATTCACTGATTGAACTCAGTGACCATTGAAAAATGTTTATTTTTTGTAATTGTTTAGGTATGATCAATATCAGTTTAAAATGTTCATTAAGCTATAAAGCCCTGAAAGGGCGAAAAATGCCAACGATGGGTGCAACCCATCGTTAACAATCATCAAACAAATTAGCCCTGAAAGGGCGAAAGAATCGGAATAGGTAAGCCACTTTAGATAATGTGAGATATTATACCGCTTAGAGAGCATATCAAGTGCTAAATTTTAGCTTCGCTAGGTGGATATTGCACCTTTGACACGTATCCGCTAGCTAAAGGATATTTCAAGGAAATGACCTAAATAGTTACTATTTTTTATGGTTATACATGGCGAGAGGCTAGTATTTTGAGATTAATTTATTTTGCCATTGTATTTCTTTTGTCTATATCAGAACATGTTGGTTTGAGTTTAATTGGAAGACAATCCCCAATTATTCCCAAACCAGCCATGCTGATAAATTCTTGCAAACTAAAATAATATGATAAATGAATGAATTATCCTACTACCTATACTAAAGCCAGATCAATTGCACTTTATTCTAAAATGATCAATTTATGGGATTTAATATCTCCATCTATTTTTACCATGATATAATATATGCCTTTGGTCAGTTGGCCTTGTTCTATTCTACTGCTCATCTCTTTACCTTCGGACACTTTATTGATCCAGTTCGATAATACTATTCTTCCTGTATTGTCATATACATCTGCACTTACTTTCTGTCCTTCGCCTGCAGTGATGGTCATATTGACCATACCTATACTTGGGTTTGGATAGATGCTTGTACTTGTCTCAGCCTTTCTTTCTACTACGATATCTATTGGTGACGAATAGCTGGTCTTTCCATCAAAATCTACTTGCCTAAGTCTGTATGTATATACCCCATTGACTCCAATATCTTGATCATCCATTTGGTACGTTACTTCTCTATTGCTGTTGCCTTGTCCTATTATCGTACCAACTACATTGTAATCACTACCTCTAAAACTCCGCTCCACAGCAAAATAATCATTGTTGTTCTCTGAGGCAGTCACCCATGTCAACTCATTAATATCCTTGTTCTGATTCCATTTACCCGTAAACGATTTTAATGTCACTGGAAGTGGTTTCAGTTTTACACCTGCGTCAATATCGGTAATCGCAGCAGCATAGCTCACTGTAAATATCAATGTACTTTGATTGATAAAATCTATGACATCACTATCTATGCCGTCATCCAATCCTTGATTTGGCTGGACCCAATTGTAAAGACCCATG
Source organism: Saprospiraceae bacterium (assembly GCA_049289435.1). GTDB lineage: Bacteria > Bacteroidota > Bacteroidia > Chitinophagales > Saprospiraceae > OLB9. Next base: position 3,596 of record JBATLS010000184.1, read on the forward strand.
TCTGGTCTCACTTTGATGAAGTAATTACCCAAGTCACATACTTCAAAAGTATAATAACCTAATTTGCCACCTTGGCCTGGCCTAGGATCATTGATGGTTAGCATCGTTTGTACTGGTGTAGTAGGATTGCTTGTTTTGTACAATTCTACTAAAATGCCATTCAATCCTACATCCCCGACATCCTGCAGATCATTCAAGTTTCTATCCAACCATACATAGTCACCTACATATGCGCACCGGTAAAAGCCAGCATCAATCGTTTGGTTATTGTCACCTGATATCAGATTGATCACACTTGTCTGACCTGTGGTCGTGCTCGCATCACTATCTCTAGCATCATCATTCGGTGTATTGGCTGGAGATGACTTATATACTCCAGCTGGTTTGGTAAATGTAACCGTGTAGGAACCAGGCACTAGATTGGTGAATTCATAAAAGCCAGTACTGCTTGTAGTAGTTGTGCGACTTACTGCCATGTTTTGACCATCTGTACCATTCAATGTCACTGTGACATTTTGTATACCTGGCTCGAAGGCATCCTGGACACCATTGGCATTCCTATCTTCCCAAACAAAGTCTCCCAATTTCGCAAACTTATAAAATCCCGCATCAATGGTTGTGTTATTTTCACCACCTGCTAATACTATAGGGATGGTAAGTCCATTGGTTATATTTGCGTCACTATCTAATTGGTCATTACCGCCTTTGTCTTTGCCAGTTGGCTCATAGCCATCTGGCTTATCAAACTTCACTGTGTAGGTACCTGGAGTAAGGTTTGTAAAGCTGTAAAATCCTGTATTGAAAGTTGATGTAGATGCAATTTGAACTCCTGACCCATTGATCAATCTGACTACCACATTGCCAATGCCCGGCTCTCCGGGATCTTGTACACCATCTGCATCCAAATCATGCCATACAAAGTTTCCGATACTAGCATTGTTCCTTTCTACAAAGTTATTGTCATTATCATTCTCCCCTGCTGTTAATGTAACTGGGATCATGTCATTTGGAGTGGATCCATCGTTTCCGTCAGGATCTGGCGTAGCATCTACGTCACTGACACTGGCATAACCTGCTGGCTGTATTTCCATGATGATATAGTTACCTGGAGCCACATTCAAAAACTGGTAATTACCTAGTGTATTGGTGGTCGTTGTCAATAGTACCACTCCTGATACAGCATCTTTCAATTGTATGGTGACATTGTTAAGTGGGGTATCGCCAATATTATCATTATTGGTATCTACACTCACATTACCTCGGATATTACCATTCTGTTCTTCCACAAAATTATTGTCGTTGTCATCCTCGCCAGCTGTCAAAACTACAGGGATCATGTCATTAGGGGTGACCCCATCGTTACCATCAGGATCTGGAGTAGCATCTGCGTCACTAACACTTGAATAACCGGCAGGTTGCACTTCCATGATCGTGTAATTACCCGGTGCCACATTCAAAAACTGGTAGTTACCTAGTGTATTCGTGGTCGTTGTCAATAATACTACTCCTGATACGGCATCTTTCAATTGTATAGTCACGTTGTTCATTGGTGTATCGCCTATTTTATCACCATTTGTATCTGCGGTGACATTGCCACGAATGTTGCCCAACTGCTCTTCTACAAAGTTATTATCGTTGTCATCCTCGCCAGCTGTCAAAACTACAGGGATCATGTCATTTGGAGTGATACCATCGTTACCGTCCGGATCTGGAGTAGCATCTACATCGCTGACACTCTGGTAACCTACTGGTTGTACCTCCATGATGGTGTAGTTACCCGGTGCCACGTTCAAAAATTGATAATTTCCTTGTGCATTCGTGGTGGTGGATAATAATACCACTCCTGTTGCTGCATCCTTCAATTGTATGGTGACATTATTCATAGGTATATCGCCTATATTATCATTGTTGGTATCTGCTGTGACATTACCACGAATATTGCCCAACTGCTCTTCTACAAAGTTGTTGTCATTATCATTTTCGCCTACTGTCAATGTCACTGGGATCATATTATTAGGAGTGGATCCATCATTTCCATCTGGATCTGGAGTCGCATCTACATCACTGACGCTCTGATATCCCACCGGCTGTATCTGCATGATGATATAATTGCCAGCCAATACATTTAAGAATTCATAATTGCCCTGTGCATTCGTGGTCGTGGTGAACAATACTACGCCTGATACGGCATCCTTTAATTGTAAGGTGACATTATTCATTGGCGTATCCCCTATATTATCATTGTTGGTATCTGCTGTGACATTACCACGAATATTACCGACTGGTTTATACCCTGCATCTATGGTCAAGTTATCTTGTCCGCTGACGATGGTTATATTGGCAGTATTGCCAGAAATAGCATTAGCATCTGAATCACTGCCGGTATTTCCACATACTTTTTCTCCAGTATATGCATAGCCAGCAGGCTTACCAAAGTTTACATAGTAGATACCTGGACATACGTCAAACTGGTAATAACCCGCCGCACCTCCTACAGGATTGTTTGCTGATGTCGTGGTACCTACTACGCTTCCTCCTGAAGTATATAGGGTGATCAATACTCCGTTGATTCCAGTTTCATTTGAATCCTGACAACCGTTTCCATTGGTATCTATCCAAGTATAATTTCCTATTTTTTGCTTAGGTACGACATTTACATTTACAAAGTCTGTATCAGTACAACCATTGCTAGCTACTACTATCACTCTATACGCTGTGTTGGTGGTCGGGCTTACTAGTGGATTGGACTGAGTGCTTGTGATTGTACCACTCGGTGGTATATTCCATATCACACCTGAAATAGTAGCACCGCCTGAAGGTGGTGGAGTCGCCGTAGGGCTACCTCCGATTTGGACGCTCTCCGTGATACAAACATTTTTATCTGCTCCTGCATCTGCTATCGGATTTAGGTTTACATTTACATCTACTGTGATTTGGCGGCTTACTGCACATCCATTTACAGTAGCTGTCAAGGTGTATGTAATATCAAACGGCGGCGTACTCAATGGTCTGGCTGCGGTATTGCTATTTAAAAATAAATTTGGCGTCCATTGAAACGTTGCTCCTGGTGTTACTTGATTGGGATCATTGGGGTTTGGCCCAATTTGCACTGTCCCTCCTTGGCAAACTGGATAATTACTTGTTGTATTTAAAAAAGCGCCTTGCTTGATTAAAATGTCCTTCGTATATACCGACGAACAATTATCCTTGGTGACTGTCAAAGTAACCGTTCTGGTTGTATTCTGGTAGATACTTGCCCACTTAATACTCTCTGTTACATCATTAGCATCGCCGTCTAAACTTGTGCCGCCATCAAAAGTCCAAGCATAAGTTGCTCCAGCTATTGAAGGACTTGCACTAAATACAGCATATTCATCTACACAAATCTCATTTGGCCCTGTGATACCTGAAACAGGTAATTGAGTTACGTTTACTATTACTTGGTCACTGGCTGTACAACCATTGATGCCAGTCACGGTGACTGTATAAGTGGTAGTTGATGTTGGCGTTACGTTAATAGTCGCTGTAGTAGCATTGGTGTTCCACCTGAATGTACCTGACCCTGTTGCAGTCAAAGTTAAGCCTACGCCATCATTACATTTGGTTCGGTCAGACCCAGCATTGACTGTAGGAAATCCTATGTCTTGCAGTACAGTTGTACTCGATGATTTTGTACATCCATTGTCTGTATCTGTCACTGTCACAGTGTAAGTACCAGAATTGGCAATGACATTGGTTCTGTTAGATGAAGCATAGCCATTCGGGCCTGCCCATGAGTAAGTATAGGAAGCACTATTAGGAAATGCTCTAATCGTAGCTGCATTATCAATACATGTTATAGGTCCGCCAATATTATCAGCAGTGGCATTTGGTGGTGTTTTATTTTCAGTGACGACCGTTGTAGTCACACTACTACATCCATTGGTAGTACTTGTCACTGTGACGGTATACGTCCCTGCTACACTCACTATCTTTGTCCGATTATTACCACCACCACTCCAACTATATGTCACGCCAGTTGCTGGATTTGCGGTCAAGGTTACACTGGTTTTTGTACATGTCAATGGGCCGTCGTTAGTTGCACTAGCAGCCGGAGGAGTAATGTTTTGGGTTACAATAGTACTCCCAGTAGCAGTACAGCCGTTGGTTGTAGATGTTACCGTTACTGTATATGTACCTGCAATACTGACAATTTTTGTTTGGTTAGTGCCTCCTCCACTCCAGGCATAAGTCAAACCACTTCCTGGTGTAGCTAATAGGGTGACACTAGTCTTGATACAAGTTAAAGGTCCATCATTATTTACATTGACCGTAGGCAAATTAATATCTTGAACGACCACTGTAGATGCACTCGAAGTACATCCTGTTACTGAATTGGTCACAGTTACATTATATGTGCCTAGCGTACTGATGATATTTGTTCTGCTAGTAGCAGCATACCCGCCCGGTCCTGACCAATTATAGGTGTATGTAGGATCATTAGGAAAGGCTCGTATAGTGACTGCATTATCTATACATGTCAATGGACCACCTATATTGTCTGCGGTCGCATTTGGTGCTGTTACATCTTGTGTTACAACCGTCGTCGCCGTGGCTGTACATCCATTGCTGGTAGATGTTACCGTTACCGTATAGGTCCCCGGTACTGTCACTACTTTTGTTCTTGAACTACCTCCACCACTCCAACTATATGTCACGCCAGTTGCTGGATTTGCGG
>JBATLS010000185.1:0-9660 GCA_049289435.1 Saprospiraceae bacterium
GTATGGAACTACAAACAACCGTCCACAAATAACGACTACAACGGAAACGGCAAATTTATTGAATTTGAGACATCGCAATACTATTTTAAAATCTATGACAAAGGGAAACAATATAATACAGGAATCAATATAATGAGAATTGAGTGTAAAATTAAAAGAAATGAAACACTTAAAAAGATAGGGATAACTAATTTAGAAGACTTGACGGTAAAGGCTAATATAACGGCCCTATTAGAGTTTTTATATCAATCCTTTACAAGTACCTTAATAATTGATAACGACCCCTTAAAACAGATAATAGACCCTAAGGAAAAAGAAATCATAAAGGACGGCATCAATCCAAAACACTGGACATCTTTAAAAGGTATGCAACGGAAAAGATTTAAAGACAAATTTGATACCATCATTGAGAAATACGATCTAAACCAAATTTATAAAGAAATCGAATCCCAGTTAAAAACCAAAGGTCAAACACTTTTAGAATGTTACGAAATGAACGACTTTCAGAATGAGACCAAAGAGACCGAAAAAGGCAATATGTTACGAAATGAACCGTATATATACATTCATAATGTAACAGTAAGAAAATGTATCATTACAGGCATTGAAATAACGCACCAAAAAGGAGACAGTTTGTTTTTATCTGAAAACTCAATATTCAAAATATACGAGACCGACGGCAAAGAGTTTGAACGGCTCAATAATGATTTTGGGCCTAAGGCTGGAGACTACAAAACATTGAATGAGTTATGTTATTACATAGCGCACAACATACGCAATAAAGACAGCAACAAAAGACATGAGATTAAAAGAAAAACAGAGTATTATAAAAATTCACTTTTCCCACTTTCAAACACAATGCATTTATGAGTAAGAAAAAAGGTAACGAAAGAAACAGTATAAAGAAAAAATCTAACGAATTTAACGACCCTATTAAAAAGGAATCGAACGAATCGGACACCACAAAGGGAAATACAACGAATACTGCACCCATATTTGAATGGGATGACTTAAATACGGAATGGGAAATCGAACCGATCGAATGGGAAACAGAACACGAATGGGATAATCAAAGCAATACGCACACGCACACGCGCGAGGCTAAGAAGTTAAAATTCAACGAATCGGACAAATCGGACACCCCTAAAAAAGAGAATTAATAAAACGGTATAGTTTTTTTCCTAATTAAGTGACCATTACGCACGTGTAAGATTTAGTTATATTATACATTTACATGTTATAGATTTTATTACTTTTGTTGGAATTTGTTTGAAGACAATAAAATCTTAAAAAATGAAATATCTAATTTTTGTAATTTCTATCTTTATGTTTTCATGCTCTGAAGATGAAAGCTGCAAACAATACTCATTAATAACTGAATCCAATGAAAAGGAGGCCGATTACAAATGTGACGGATTAGCTAATAATTACCCAGCTTTTGAGATTATATCCAAAAAATCTTTAGGATGTTTGACGACTGAAGAACTTAATATTGCAAAAAAGACTTTGAGTTCTGTTACTAAAAATTATTGCAATGGAGTAACTTTTACTGTAAGAACAAGAATTGAATAACAAAACAAAATTAGAAAGTATGAAAGTTTTTTTCTTTGGTATCATTTTGATACTATCAAGTATAAAAGTCTTAAGTCAAGATACATTAAAGTATAATTTTAAAATAGATGATAATGGAAAAGTTTACTTTGATGAAGTTATTGAAATAGAAAATTCCAAAGCTACCGATTTGTATATAAAAGGTAAAGAATGGTTTTCTATGGAAAAATGGTTAAATAATAAAACCAAAAAAGGTATTTTTATGAGTGATGATAAAGAGTTAAAGAAAGATATAAAGTTAAAAGAAGGGGAAATTGCTATTGATTTTTTTGATAAAGAAGAGGGTAAGATTTTTGCAAAAGGTAGAACTAACATATTAGTTTACAAAAATAGCTTTGTTAAAAAAAATGGTGGTAGTTTTAATTATAGACTTACTACACTTTTCAAAGATGGGAAAACAAGAATCGTTATTGATGATTTAGTTTTTGAAGGTGGTGATATGATGGGTGTCAATTCTGGAGCATTTATCAATGAAGATTATCCAACGGTATTTGGAAGTTTTGGAAAAAGTCAAATAAAAAAACAATGGGTATTAATGAGAGAACAAGCCATAAAAGAATTTGAAACTATTATTTCAAATTATAAGGAGTTTATGTTAAAAAAAGATATAAAGTCATCAGATTGGTAAAAAACAGGCCGTTACACGGGCCGTTGCATAATTTATAAAAACATAACTATATCTATATGATTGATATTAAATGTTTTATAACTTTACGTTCGTGACCTAGTGGGTCAACAAAAAGTCTTGATAACAAATGGGTTGTCAAGACTTTTTTGTTTTAACCATTTATTATGGTGCAGTGATAGTTGTGGTTTTGGGCATGGAACGTATGTGCTGTAACTGCTTATTGCTCGTAGTAGCCCAAAAGTCTTGTCTGTTATAGGTCAAGTCGTCTTTTTCTTGCTCGCCATCGTCATTGGTAAAGGTCAGAAAACTCTTTATCCCAAATGGTGGATTGGCCAATACTTAGAGCATGTTTAAAATTAAATTTGCTCGCTTTCGCTCAAACATGAAAATTTAAACATACTCTTAATCGTAAGTCGTAGGTGAAGCGGCAATTAATGCAGCAGCAGGAGAAATGAAATTATCACTTTCTATATCTCTAATATTGAGACTACTCCAAAAAGTATATTTTTGCCACTAAGGCACAAAAACACTAAGAGTCACAAAGAATAACCAGTTGTAAATACTTGAAATTCAATTCTTTGTGAAACTTTAAGACTTAGAGTCTTTGTGGTATTTCTTTATTTTCATCTTTTCGGAGTGGACTCAATTTTTCATTTCTTAATTATAACTCTTTTAATTCAAATGCATATTCATAACTAATTACGTTTTTTTCTTTTTCGTTTTTCTTCCACGCTTCTTCCAGGTGACTTGATTCAATAATGTCATTGGTAGAGGTTGATTTAAATACAGTTGAAATCCTATCTAAAACTGTCAATTCTTCTTTCGAAAAAATATTAGGATTAAATTTTCTCTCTTTTTTTGCTTTGAATTGTTCACCTGTATATCCTCCAGCGAATTCTGTAGTATAAATATCTATCTCGTCTTTGTTAGCCAAGTATTCAAATATGCTTTGAAAATTGTTTGGAACAGGGCCCATATCTATGGCTCTGTAGCGTACTCCGCTTATAGAAAAACAAGTATGTTTGAACATTAAAAAATCAGCATAGAATAACAACTTGTTCATTTTGGTTTTGAACGGTGCTATTTGTTCGGCAAAATAAACGACCATTTCGGTAAATTTTTCAAAGTTTGGATTTCTGTATCCAGAATAAATATCAGCTAAATGACTGCCTAATAAATATTCTTTGAAATTCAAGTTGAAAATATTTCGTTTTCTTTCTTCTACCAATAATTGTGCTTTTTGTATGTATTTTGCTTTTGCTTTGTCGTCCAAAGTTGCACACAACTCAACCATATCAATAAAAAACTTTGGGTCGTCAACCATCTGAATTAATTTGGCATTGGCTACACTTGGCATTTCACCTGCTTCATACTGGCGATAACTATTTACGCCAAAACCTAAAATCTCTGACATTTTTGCTGCTGACAAACTATACTTCTCCCGAATTCTAATGATTTCATCAGGAAATGGAATATTAAATTTATCTCGGTATTGATTGTATAATTGATTTATATTCACTTCATCAAATGATGTAGTTGTAAATTGTTCTTCGCTTTCCTCGCATTTGTAAAAATGAAAAACAATTTCAAATGTTTCTTTTCTGAATTCCATTGACCTTCTCTCTTTAGACAATTTCATTTCTTTTCCAGTGACTGGGCTTTTCATTTTAAGTTATTTTAATGGATATTTTATATTGTGTTGTGCTAAGTGAAAGGAGATACAGATTACACTACTGCCCAATGCGCCCATTGTGATTTTAATGTACACTTCCTTTTTCTTTACCGTTTTTCCAAATACCCACATATCAGCACCTCCATATAATCTTTCTTCAATTGGTCCTCCGCTGTAATCTTTTGTTTCGAGTGTTTCCAATATGACTTTACGTTCAATGGGACGAAGTTCTAAATCAATCAAGGTTTGGGCGTTTTTACCTCTATCGTCGCGAAAGAGCACGTCCCAAATCTTCATTTTTTCTTTGAAGTCATTTAAAAATGAAGAAACTTCAGCTTCTGTGCTCATACACTTATTTGACACCCCAAAGGTATAGTTAATTTAACAATATACAACTATAAAGTGGAATAAAAGTACTAAAATATATAAAATGCAACTTTAAAGTAGAATTTTAAGTAATTTTTAAAGATATTTATTTTGATAGTTGCTGGGGTTCAAGTAAAAAATGCAACGGTAGAATTATATTGTAGAAATTTAGGTTAGTAGAGAAGCATCTACTTCTGCCATTCTGGCACGCACCATCATTGCTATCAGGTCATAGGGCATCTCCTGATCCAATGGGAATTGTACCGATCCCTTGCCCGATTTATACTTTGACAACTCTACTTTGAATGCCAGATGACTTGTAGGTAAAGCATAAAACCCAATGTGTTTTTTAAATGCAGCAAAATATACCAAAGGTTTTTTCTTGTATTTAAAGGCGGGCATGTTGTATGCTATGCAAGGTGCTGCTTCCGGCGCTGTCAGAGCGATGAGTTGATGTATTTTGCTTAATATCCGAGCAATATCTTCTGGATAGTCTTGGATATATTCTTCGGTCGATGTGTATTTTTTTGATTCCATATTTATTATCATGATTCAAGTTAAACCAATAACATATATATGATTTAATGTTGCAGGCAATTGAACATCCACCTGACCCCATACTTGTCCACACAGCTACCGAAATATGCCCCCCAAAACATATCTCCAAGTGCTTGTTCTACAGTGCCACCAGCAGCCAATGCATCGAAAAGTCTCTTAGTTTCTTCTTTGGTATCTGGCTCCAGGCTGATATAAATATTATTACCAAAAGACACTTTAAACCCCATTTCTGCTGGCGCATCGGTACCCATGAGCTTTACACCTCCTAATATTGGTAATTCTACATGCATGATCAGATGACCCAGTTTTTCGCTAGCAGGTGGCATACCCTCTATAGGTGGCATATCGCTAAACCTGCGAAATCCCGGATCAGTAAAATCACCGCCAAAAATAGATCGGTAATACAAAAATGCCTCTTCGGTATGATCGGGAAAATTAAGATAGATGCTTGTTGATGCCATTTTGTTTGATTTTATGATATGACCTTTTTAGCCATCAGACAAATGTATGATAAATGTTGAAATGTTAAAAATATATTTTATTCTCTAAGCTTCCGATGGGTCTGCTTCGAGCCTGTACGGGCAGGCCCGCCTGTACGGGCAGGCCTTAGGAGTATAACTTGTGCTCGATATGACTTACAAATATCACAGCAACCAACCATAAAGGTCGCTCAAATCTATAAAGGTGTATTATGCCATCACAGCCATCATATCAAATATTTTCAAACCCAATACTTGCTGACCCACAATCTCCGATCTCCTGATGGCTTCTGCTCTGTCTATCCCTTTGGTAAATATCCTCCATGCCACCTGATCGTCTATTTTGACTTCACATTTGCATGGCTCCTTCATATCATCGCCCAACTCCCACTTTTCACCATAATACAAATACCAACTCTTGTCGGATGCTCCCGTAAAAGTAAACTTTATCACATCTCCTGTATCACCCGATACGTCTCTGTAGTGGTGTGGTAGTGCTCTTAATGAGGTATCCAGATAAGGAATAAAGTATTCATCGGTCATCAACACCGATTCATTGCCAACAGCGTATCTGATCTGTTGTTGATGATGCCATTTTTCAGTATATTCTCTGGCTATGTGAAACCAGTTTTTTGATTCTTGTTCGCCCGCCCATGCTACCGAAAATACGGCCTGCTCCTCTGGGTGTAATGTCTTTAAAAAGTCGATATATTCTTTAAAAGATAATCTATGCATGTCAATGATTACCCTTGGACTCAGCCTTTTGGCAGCACGTACCCAATCAGCATTTAAAGTATTCAGATACCTGACCAGGTCTGAGTAGCTGTCTGTTTCTGGAGTTTGCTTGTCGAAGTATCCATCGCGCAGCATAGACAATGCACGAAGGTTTCCGTCCAAAAGGTGCGCTGCAACATCTTTTATCTTCCATTGAGGTGCCAAAGTTTGCCTCTGCCAATCCTCTGGAGACAAATCACTAAGAAGGTCCAATAACAGTTCATTTAACTTTGGCATTAAATCAATAACATCTATGTTCTTTGGTTGCTCCATTTTTATAAATCACTTCTAATGCAAAACTACACATCTGTGTCCAATTTTAATCCAAATTTCTGTGTAAATGATCCCAACGTCGGATTTTTCTCCAGCATGAGGATGTATCTTTCTCGTTGTGTCATAGCTTGTACCGGCTTATTATCCTCAAAGTCCGGAAACAATGATTTATCTATCTCTATATCGAATACCAGGTCGCTCATACCCAGTTGATTGCGGAGTTTATCCCACAATATCGATTCCTGCAAAATCAAATCTTTGGAAACCTGCGTGGGCACCTTGGCGGAAATAACTTTTTCTTCCAAGTGGATGATGGCTATATGGAGAGCAGATTGGACACTTTTGGATGGGTTGTGTTCGGCGTGAGATTCCCAGATTTCTTTGACTTGTTCGATAGAGATATTTTTTCTGGCTTTGGCCTTCATTTTTTCGTCATCGATGATGCTTTGTCGGATGGCATCGATGTCGGTCATTTTGTTAGGCACTTTTATAGTGGTTTTCGGTTCTGTTGCTTGTATCGGAGTCTTAGGTTTCTCGCTAACAGTTGGCGAAATATCATTACTTACCGTGGCTTTGGGCTGCTGACTTTGGACGGGAGACAGTGTGGGTGTAGGTTCTTTTTCATTGCCCGGATCAGGCATTTTGTTCAGGACTTCAGTTTTTTTTTCCTGCACCTCACTACTGCCAAAAAAATCAACCTTTGATGCCCTGTTGATGAAAGTGATTTTGCTCAATGCCAACTCCACATGCAGTCGTTTGTTTTTAGCCCTGACCAAGTCGATATCGCATTGATTGAGTATATTGAGTCCAGACAACAAGAGCGTCATTGTAGCAATGGCTGATTGTTGGGCATATCTGTTTTTGAGCTCGTTGCTGATATCCAGTATATGGGTAGTCTCAGGTATCTTGGCGATCATCAAGTCCCTGAAGTGATCTGCCAGACCTACGACAAAATGATCTGGATCAAATCCATCTCTAATGATTTCGTTCAGTATAAGTAATACTTCTGCTATATTTTCTCTCAAAAATGCATCCGTTACCCTGAAGTAATACTCTGTATCCAACAAATTGAGATTGGCTACTACGTCTTTGTAAGTGATGACATCGCCGGTCGAACTGATGATCTTATCAAAAATAGAGAGTGCGTCCCTCATAGCCCCATCTGCCTTGCTGGCAATGGTGTATAGTGCTTCCGGCTCTGCTGTGATGCCTTCTTTGGTACATATTTTTTCGAGTTGCAGTACAGTATCGCTGGGCTGTATTCTTTTGAAATCAAATATCTGACATCTGGATAAGATGGTAGGTATGATCTTGTGTTTTTCGGTCGTCGCCAGGATAAATATAGCATATGACGGCGGCTCCTCCAGCGTCTTCAGGAAAGCATTGAATGCAGCAGTAGTGAGCATATGCACCTCATCGATGATATATACTTTGTACTTGCCAGCTTGGGGCTGAAATCTGACTTGCTCGATCAGTCCACGCATATTCTCCACACTGTTGTTGGACGCAGCATCCAGCTCGTAGATGTTTAGTGAGGTACTTTCAGTAAAACTCAGACAAGATTTACAAGTATTGCAAGCTTCAGATTTATTGACAGGGTTTTCGCAATTGATGATCTTCGCGAGGATACGTGCGCATGTGGTCTTTCCCACGCCCCGAGGTCCTGTAAACAGAAATGCATGGGCTAAATGGTCGGTTTGCAACGCATTTTTGAGAGTTTTGGAGATATGATCCTGACCCACTACCTCATCGAAAGTAGTAGGACGATATTTTCTTGCTGAAACTATAAAATTGCCCATATGCCATCAAAACTGAGCACAAAGGTATAAAATAAGTGATTCAGCATGCAATATTTAAGGTCAAAAGAAATATTGAAAGTTGGAAATAAAAGAACCTTTCTATTATTTATCCAATATTCTGACCAAAGCATGGAGTGATTGTTTAATACTATCGAGAACGTCTCTATCTATAAATACTAAATTACCATGAATATCGCCATTTGTATGATTGGTATTTTTATGGAATAGCGTCGAAGAAGTGGATAAGAAAAAATCTAAATCAATGTCAAATTCATGGCAAATTAATTTTAGTTCTTCCAGTTTTGGCTCTCGCTCTCCATTTTCCAGACGTCGATAAGTGGGAACGGAGATTTTAAGTTTTTCTGACATCTTCTCAGGACTGAGATTGTGGTACTCTCTTACATATTTAATTTTAGACCCGATTTTCATAGTTTATTTATTACATCCCGAAATTATAAATCACACCCAAAAGTAAATTTCATTATAGAGATTCATGAGTTAATGTGCAAAAAAAAATATTTTGATGAAAATAAATCAAAAATGATAAGAATTATGCTGTTTTTGTTTGTATGTAATATATATTTCGGTGGTATCTTTGTTTGATACTTTTAATCTAATAGGTCAGGTGTATTTATTGATATTATAAGTTTTAAATAAAAGCTGAATTCAATTAACAAATGCAACGGAGAGTCCATTATTAAGTTTTTGTGGCAATATTTCATTTGGCGATTTAAAACAAAATAGATCGATATTTTTAATAATATAAAAAGAAGCTATATGCGAAATATGTTGGAATTTGTGTCGGATATACAAAATAGTTGACAGAAATTATTTAAATAAAAACAACTTAACAAATTGATATTGAATACATTAGAATTTTAATTTCGAAATATGAAAAGTTGAATCTGAAAGATTAGCAAAAAGTAATTTGTGTCGATGGGAGGAATCAAATCAAAAATATGTCTATGCAATGTCGAAGTACGGGCTAACTCCTAAAAAGATTTGAGTGCGAATAATTTATTAAATTTTCTTAATCATGAAATCTATTTTATTTTATTGACAAGCATTTTATCAATATACGATATTAATGTGAGTACAGTCAAGGAATTAGTCTTAATTCCAGAGTATCATTCATCACTATCGATTCCTTTGGGTTCATGTCAGTGTTCAGGGGCTTTTGCGTCATGCGCTCAATCTTGTGATGGTTCTAATTGTACATGTAGCTGCGGTGCATTTTCTTGCACATGCACTGCGTGCTCAAAGCTTAGTAGGCGTGAGCAAACATCTGTAATAAAAAAAGAATTAGATGTTTACCCTATTAGTGTTAGCAAAGAACAATATGCAAATTTAGAACAGCTTGCTTCAATTATCGCAAATAATGAAAGAGGGGTTGAAACGCATAATTCTCTTAAGCTTTTAAATGAAATGATTGTCTCTTTGAAAGAGAAGAATTATAACAATTACAGGTTACTATCTTCAGAGTTTGAATTGAGTTTAAGT
>JBATLS010000186.1:0-5405 GCA_049289435.1 Saprospiraceae bacterium
TCCCAATACTTTGACCGATCCATCCAACACAAGAGAAGAAATTAGCCAATTGGACCAAAGCATGGAGATACAAAAGTGGGCGGCACAAAGAGAAAGCATGTACTACCGACCCAAATTAGGGCTGCAGGTGGATGTTGGTTCTCAGGCATTTGATTTTGGGTTTTCTCCATATGCGTTGGTGGGTTTGAGCTTTGAGATGAATATTTTTGATTCTAAAAGACACAAATACAGAACAGACATGCTCTCATCTGAAATTTTGGCCACCGAGGCTAAAAAATCACAGATCGATGACCAATTGACTCTACAATCGGAAATGATATCCAGACAACTACATGGATCTGTGGCACAGGCCAAAACATTTGAACCTAGGATATTGGTCACGCAAAAACTATATAATGAAGTCTTTGCTAAATATAAACAAGGGACTGCCAACTATCTAGAATTGATAGACGCACAGAGCCAATGGACTCAAATGAAACTCCAGTACAACATAGCGCTACAAAATGCATGGATAAAATGGGCAGAACACCAGTATATAAATGCATCTTTTCCAATTGATTAATCATATTAAAATTTTAACCAATGAATTTTTCAACAAAAACTATTTTCTATATAGCAAGCATATTTACCATATTTTCATGTGGTGCAAACAAAGAAGAAGTCGCTGTTCGAAATGACACCAATTCAAGTATTGCGGTAGTAAAGACAGCAAAAATAATACAGGAATCAGAGTCTAATTCAATAAATGTGTTAGGTATTATTAAAAGTGAATCTGAGTCTAGACCATCATTTAAGACTGGTGGTATCATAAAAAAACTATATGTCAGAGAAGGTGATCTTGTGAAAACGGGACAATTATTAGCTACATTGGAATTGGATGAGATCAATGCTCAGGTCAATCAGGCTCAGACAGCATTGGCAAAAGCCGAAAGAGATGTGGTAAGAGTCAGCAATCTTTATCGTGACAGCGTAGCTACTTTAGAGCAATTACAAAATGCCACCACAGGATTGGATCTGGCCAAAAAAACGGTAGAAATTGCACTGTTTAACAAAAATTTCAGTGAGGTACGATCTCCCATCAATGGAAAAATCATCAAACAAATCATGAACGTTGGGGAGATCACAGGACCTGGAAATCCAGTATTTATGATCATGGGTATAGGCAGATCTGATTGGATGATAGATGTGGGCTTGGTAGATAGAGATTGGGCAAGAGTTAGGATCGGTGATCAGGTTGATGTGACTTTGGATGCATATCCGGGTTTTATATATCAGGGATATGTATCAGACAAAGCTTCAGTTGGGAGTTTTGGTAGTGGTACATTCGGGGTGCAAGTGAAGCTTAAGACCTACCCACCTAATCTGGCAGCAGGATTGATGGCTCAATTGAACATACGATCGCAAGAAAAAAATCTGTACAAAATGATCCCCATAGAAGCACTCGTAAAAACAGATGGACATCGAGCTTTTGCATTTACCATAGTGCAAGGTAAAGCAAAAAGTATCACCTTGACTATTGCTAAGTTGATGGGTGATATGGTGGCGATCAGTAGTGGTCTGGACACAGTCTCGGAAGTCATCACGATAGGAGCCATCTATCTGAAAGATGGGGACGAGGTAAGAGTCCAATGATGGTGTTGTCATATGAATCATTTGCTACAATCATTATCAACATAAAACAAATCTAACATGAGATTCAATAGTTTTTTTGTCAAAAACTGGCAATTTACACTTGTTATATTTCTGGCTGTCATGGTACTCGGTGTCAATGCCTTGCTCAATATGCCCAGAGGCGAAGATCCACCATTTGGGGCGCCTATTTTTTCTATCGTAGTAGTGCATCCAGGGACCAATCCGACGGATATGGAAAAGCTCATAGCAGATCCGATAGAAGAAGAATTGTACCAACTCACCGATATCAAAAAAATAAATACTACCATCAATGATGGACTCATAGTGATGTTGGTCGAGTTTAATTTTGGTGTAGATATAGATGCCAAAAACAATGATGTCATTCGTGAGGTCAATAGATTGAGGCCGGATCTTCCAGAAGGTATAGTGCGATTGGACATCAAAAAAGCAGCAAGCAGTGATGTTGTCATATTGCAGACTGCTATTGTCTCTGATACTGCATCGATGTCTCTCATGAAATCATATGCTGAAGATCTTGAAAAAGATATCGAACGTATTAAAGATGTCAAATGGGTTGAAATTCAAGCAGCACCAACAAAAGAGATCAAGATAGACCTGGATTTGGAGGTCATGGCATCACTACAACTTAGTCTCGATCAGGTTTTGGGACTAATCCAGGCCAACAATATAAATATTCCCGGGGGTGATATTGATTTGGGAAAACGCAAATACAACATCAAAACCACATCAGAATATACTGACATCGAAGATATCAAATCTACGATCGTCAAAGTAACACCAGATGGTAATACTGTCAGACTTGATCAGATTGCAGTGGTTTACTATAGTGATACAAAATCAGATCACATTGCGAGACACAATGGTCAAAGAGCCATCTGGGTCAATACAGCGATGAAAGATAAAAAAAATATCATATCCGTTCGAAAGCAAATCGAGAGTGTCATGGAAGAATTTCAACAAAATCTTCCTTCAGGCATACATATCCAACAAGCTTTTGATCAGGAAATAGGGGTACGGAACAGGTTGTCAGGATTAGGCAAAGATTTTGCGATTGCCATATTTTTAGTTCTGTTGACACTACTTCCCTTAGGCACCAGAGCATCTTTGATCGTGATGATCTCCATTCCACTATCCTTGAGTATAGGGCTATTTTTATTGGACATGCTAGGATATACCCTAAATCAACTGAGCATCGTGGGTATGGTCATCGCATTGGGCTTGCTGGTAGATGATAGTATAGTTGTGGTCGAAAATATCGAACGCTATATGAGAAAGGGAATATCAGCCAAAGAAGCTGCAATATCTGCCACCAATCATATCATGGTAGCCATATTGGGATGTACGGTTACATTGCTTTTGGCTTTTTTGCCTTTGGCCAATTTGCCAGAAGGTTCAGGGGATTTCATCAGGTCTCTTCCTATGGCAGTGATGTTGACGGTATTGGCATCTCTGTTTGTATCGGTGACCATCATACCATTTTTAGCATCTATTATGTTGAAAGCACATGAAAATGATAGTCACGGTGGTGGAAATTTCTTTTTCAATGCATTCAAAAAGTATATCAATACTCCATATCAAAAGTTGTTGGTACAATGTATGAAACATCCCATATGGACACTTGTGATTGCTGGATCTATATTTGCTACATCATTGCTTTTAGTACCCATACTTGGTTTTAGCCTATTTCCCGAATCTGAAAAACCCATTCTAACCATAGACATAGAGATGGAGCCGGGATCCAATTTACATCATACTGATTTAGCAGTGAGATCCATAGAGAAGATCCTTTTATCTATGCCAGAGATAGATCATATCAGCTCAAATGCGGGCAAAGGTAATCCCCGAATATACTACAACGAGTTTCAGAAACAAAATTCATCCAATACCGGGCAAATTATCGCCTACTTAAATGAGCATTCAGAAGTTCCTGAAATTGTGGCTTTCGCTGACAAAGCAAGAAAGCAACTTTCTACTGTAGCCGGTGCACGAATCGAAGTAAAAAGGTTTCAGCAAGGTCCACCCATATCTGCACCTGTAGAAATTCGAGTGCTTGGTACTCATCTCGATACGTTGGAAAAGCTGAGTAGTCGCATCGAACAATTGATCATTGGACGAAAAGGTACGATGTATGTCCGCAATGATTTGAAATATGAAAAAGCAGATATTGCAGTAGAAGTCGATAAGCAAAAAGCGGGGTCTTTAGGTTTGAATGGTGCTGAAATATCTAAAACAGTACGTCTGGCTATAGCTGGATTGGAAGTTGGAGATATAAGCAACGAAGAAGGTGATGAATTTAAGCTCAACGTAAGCATCCAAAAGAATACACTACAGCCATTGGAAATGTTTGATAAAATCAATGTTACATCAGGTAGTGGTCACTTGATCCCGCTTTCAGGGATAGCTCAAATATCTATGAGACCATCTCCATCGATAATTAGGCACTACAACAAAGACAGGTACGCTTTAGTGAGTTGTTATGCCGAGGCTGGGATCAATATCAACCAGTTGACGGATGATATTTTGACGGATATTGAGACCAATATTCAGCTTCCATCGGGATACAGGATCAAAGCGGCGGGAGAAAGAGAATCTAGGGAGGAGTCTTTTGGTGGATTGGGTACCATCATTATCTTGACCGTCTTTGGATTATTGGCTATATTGATTTTAGAATTTAGGACTTTTAAATCTACCCTGATTGTCCTTAGTGTGATACCAATGGGCATCATAGGGGCATTATTGGCTTTGTATTTGACAGGGGAGTCCATGTCCTTTGTAGCTACAGTGGGCATCATAGCATTGATTGGTATCGAAATAAAAAATTCCATCTTACTGGTCGATTATACCAATGGACTGAGGGAACAGGGCATGGATCTCTACGAAGCTGTGATGGATGGAGCGGAGACCAGATTTTTACCAATTCTTCTTACATCCATGACGGCCATAGGCGGCTTAACTCCGCTTGTTTTAGAAAATTCTCCGTTGATCAGCCCATTAGCTATTGTGCTAATCGGAGGTTTGATAAGTAGTACTTTATTGAGCAGATTAGTGACACCAGTACTTTATAAACTTATTCCTCCACAAGTAGAAGTGAAAGGGCAAGCATCAACAAATATTCAGGTGATTTAATGAATGTGGTGGTAATCAAAAAAATCCATTTAATGGTTTGGTAAAACCTAAATATCTATAATGTTACAGATCTTTAGGAGATTATCAATTTTTTAATAACTTTCAAATTTATGGACGCATGAAAATATTTGAAGGATGCAGGTTTTTTTATAAGAAATCTGGACAGTCTTGTATAAGATACAACAAAAAGTGATAACGAATGGTTAAAGGCATTTTTTCTTATACTTAAAGTAAATTAAATTGCCAAAATTTTAAACTTTAATCGTTTGATACTGAACGTATTAAAATTAATATTTTTCGCAATTTAATTTCTTTTGACTATAAATAACTTGTTTTTAATATTGAAGTCATTTAAAAACGTATGTTAAAATGATATGTAAGTGCTTGAAATTCAGATTGATATCAAATTTCATTTTCATTCCCGATAGCTATCGGGATAGCTATGGAGATTAAATTTGATGAAAAGCTGTGTTTCAACCTGCCTGCCAGAGAATTTGTTCGGCAGGCAGGTGACTTGCATAGGAATTAACAATATGTTTTTAAATCACTTCTATAACATATCAATCTAATACAAAATATAAACAATAATAATATGATATTAAATACTAAATGCTTCAGCTTCTTAG
>JBATLS010000187.1:0-9416 GCA_049289435.1 Saprospiraceae bacterium
TCCAGTTTATCTGAGCGGATTCAGCTGAAGTGGTATATTTTTGACCTACTGCTGAAGCTGCGGCTTCTGTGGCATCTGATGTGGACGTTTTGTCTTTGCATGAATCAAAGATGATCAATAAAGAAAATAGCATTAAAAAAATAAAAAAGTTTTTCATAAATAATGTTTTTGATAAAATAATTGAATAGTGTCGTATTGTAAAACAACAGTGTTATTAGTTGTTGTTTTTTGAAAATTAATGTTTTAAAATGATAATTCAAATCTTAAGAAAGTAGTTTATCGGGAAGTCACGAAATCTTTGAGTTGCATGAGACTATTTAAAATGGTTACATTATGTGGGAGTTGGAGTGCTTGGCTGGCTGTTTGAAATCCAGAAATTAGCACTTGCGCATCATCAACATTTTTGGCCAATTCATCCAGATAGGGTTGCAATGGAGTCTCTACAAAACTATCATTGAAAATCGTAAAAACATAACCTGGTTTGAAGATCGCAAACCCTTCCAATACATCGATCAGTGATGTCGATGACCCAAGATTGATTACTTTCGCTTTGTTTTTTACCAAAATATAATGTAGAAAAAGCAAACTCAATTCATGGGTTTCATTTTCAGGAAGATAAATCAAACATCTGAAATCAGGATTGATATCACTTTTGCTTAGTTTATCTATCTCAACAATGGTTTTTCTCTTGATGATGTTGCTGACGAATGTCTCATGTACACCCTTGACCGAACCAGCAGTCCACATAAAACTCAATTTGTCCAACAACGGATATATGACATTGTTCATGGCTTCTTCAAACCCCAGTGATGATATCTGATGATCCAGTATGATGTTAAATTTTGACTCATCGAGATCAAACATGGACAACATCATAGTATCCAACTGATCTTCAAAGACTGAACCTACTTCAGTGAGTTCTGCTACCTTTTGTTTGATCTGGTCAGATCGCATACTTGCAATCTTGGATATTTTATACCCTTTTCGATTGAGCAGAGTGATGTTAAGAATCTTCTGCAGATCGTCATCTTTGTAGTACCGGATGTTGGTATCTGTTCTTTTAGGCTGTATGATGCCATATCTTTTTTCCCATATACGCAGTGTGTGGGCTTTGACGCCAGACAAGCTTTCGAGATCTTTGATAGAATAGGCCACCATATACTTAATAAGGACTAAAAGAATAATTTAAGTTAAATGCGCGAAGGAAACAACTCAAACATTAAATTGTTTTCAGGGTGGAAACATAAAGAGGATGGATAAATTTTCATGTTTGAGCGAAAGTGAGCAAATTTTATTTTAGACCTACTCTAAGATTTTGTGACATATTATGGAGCAGATACTGGTTTCATATCAATTGCATATTACATAAAATGATTTATTTTCCATAAATTCTTTTTGAAGTATCTATATTTGAGCATAATTTTTGATTGCATGAGTTTTTTTCCAAAATACAGAAGGTGGACAGTGATAGTATATTTTTTATTAGTTGTATTGTCGGCGTCATCTCAGAGTTTTTGGTTTGGTGCTAAAGCAGGTACTGCTATGAATTTCCAGAGCTGGGGCAATGGAGATGCAGGTGTAAGCATCAATCGAAGTCCGATGTTCTCTCTCAATGGCGATCTATACATCGAATCTTATGACGAGCAAAATAGAGGATCACTGTATGCTCAATTGGGATACCATACCCGAGGCAGTTCTTTGAGATTTTTTAGTTTCAATAATTCGTTCAATGATCTGCTCAATTACAGGTTTAATAATGTAGTACTTGATATAGGTGCCAAAAAACTGATCAACCTCGATAAAGAGTTCATGCCTTATTTTATATTGGGAGTGAGAGGCGAATATACTGTAGGCAATAATTTTGACAACCTGCTTACTTTCAATTCTTTGGTTTATCCAGAGTTCATCAGGAAATTCAATTATGGGGTCACTTTTGGTGGAGGTTTTGAATTGCCCATGTCCGAAATGAGCAACGTGTTTTTGGAGTTTTCGGTTCATCCTGATCTTTCATTTCAATATGAGCAATTGCCATTGTACAATGTCATAAGCCCATGGCCTCCATATGACAGGATAAATTTAGGTTTGACACAGGTTAAGAATCTGTCTATTGAAGCAAAAGTTGGGATTAAGTTTTTACGAAAAGTAGAATATATTGACTATTAAATTTCAAAACGCATGAATATAAATTGGGTTAAGGTTTTTGTTATATTTGGTTTATTTATTTTTTGGATGAATGTATCAGCACAGATAGTTATACCCAATACATATTTTCCAAAAATAGGGGATACTTTACGCCTCGCAACCAATCAAAATTTCAATGGTCAGTTGAATATAGGCAATAAAGGCGGTCCTCACGTCTGGGATTTTTCAGGATTGACTTCAGGAGTCACTCGCACCGAAATTTACAAGTCACCATCAACTGGCAAAGATGTAGTACTATTTCCTGAGGCCAATCTGATGAGAGTAGTGGGAGGACAGGAAGAATATCTGTTGAGTACAAATACGCAAATAGAGAGTGTGGGATTAGGCGGTCAAAATACATTGTTTAATATTCCGGTAACACTCAAATATACCAAGAGACCTGTTTTGAGGACGGCCCCACTTGAATTTATCAATAGCACCACATCCAATGGAGAGTTTAGAGTAGATATTAGTTCCAATATTATCCCCGACACATTGCTGAGTATATTGCCGATCAAGCCCGATAGTATCAGAATTCAATTTGCCAGTACATCCAGAAATCTGGTCGATGCCTACGGAACACTCTTGCTTCAGGATAAAACATTCAACGTATTGCGCGAAAAATCAGAAACGATCTCTGAAGTAAAACTATTCATCAAGATACTGGGAATCTGGTTAGATCCGATTCCATTGTTAGGAGGGTCGATACCAGGCGGTTTCGGTGACTTGTTGGGTAAGGATACGACGATCACCTACAATTTTTATACTAATACCAAAAAAGAAGTGTTGGTATCCGCAGATTTTGATACTGCAGATAGATTGCAGTCTGTCACATTTGCTGACTTAGGCAGAGTCATATCTGCTGTCAATGAACAAAATATTTTGTCCTGGAGTGTTTTCCCCAATCCGGCCAATACATCGATTACGATCAAAATTCCTGAAGCGGCATCCACAAAATATATTTATACCATTTGTGACCTTTCAGGCAAGATGATGATGACAGATTCTGGATGGTTAGATTCAGGTAGTGAGACACAAATAGACGTGTCGGGTTTTAATACTGGAATATACTTCATCACGCTAACAGATAACTCCACACATTCAAAACTTACACAAAAAATACTGATCAGCAGATGACCAATTCTACTATAAAAGACAATTTTGACTTGACCGGAAAAGTCGCTATCATCACCGGGGCAAGTAGAGGCATTGGTGCAAGTATTGCGCGCGGATTGGCAGAATTTGGTGCCAAAGTGGTGATCACAAGCAGATCACTTGAGGGAATAAGTGAGACAGCAACCAGTCTGAAAGATGATGGTTATGAGGTACTTTCTTTGGCATGTCATGTTGGTGCAGAGGATCAGATGCGACAATTAGTGGATGATACCATCAGCCATTTTGGGCGTATTGACATTTTGATCAATAACGCTGCAACAAATCCCGTATATGGGCCTATAGAAGATATGACAGGAGAGTTATTTGACAAAATGATGTCTATCAATGTCAAAGCCGCATTTACACTATCCAATATGTGTCTTCCTCACATGAAAAAGACGGGAAGCGGTTCGGTTGTGCATATTAGTTCGGTAGAAGGATTCAAGCCAAGCCCCGGATTGAGTATATATAGTATCAATAAAGCGGCATTGATTATGCTCTCTAAGGCTCAAGCCAAAGAGTGGGGTGTCTATAAAGTGCGCTCCAATGTCATTTGCCCAGGACTTGTTAAGACCAAATTTAGCTCAGCACTTTGGCAAAACAAAGAAGTACTCGACCATTGGAACGAAAAGATACCTTTGCACCGGATGGCTGATCCAGATGAAATGGCAGGGCTGGCGGTCTTTTTAGCTTCTGATGCATCGAGTTATTGTACTGGTATGGAATTTACAGCCGATGGAGGTTATTTGATTTCATAGTAGTTGAAAAATTTCTCCTTACTTTTCATCCAGTATATTCATAAGTTACCAAGACTTTCGGATATTTAATTTCTAAAAGGGTGATCTTTTCTTTATGTTTGTTCCAATAAATATTAATTTCAATGATACGCAGTATTTTTATCTTCGCTATGATATTTTTTCTTGGCAATGCCGCTTACGGACAGACCATCAAACCTGCATTCCTAACAGATTACAATAAACAATGGGTGGACTCTGTTTTCAATAGTCTTACTCTGGACGAAAAGATCGGTCAATTACTCCTCCCAAGAGGAAATTATTCCGGCAAACCTCATGATGCGGCGACACTGGCATCCTGGGTAAGAGATTACAAAATTGGCGGGATTGTGTTCTTTGCTTCCAATCCTTCTGCACAAGCGGCACTCACCAATGAGTTGCAGGCCATCTCCAAGACGCCACTGTTGATTGGTCAGGATTTCGAATGGGGAGTAGGGATGAGGCTGGATAGTACGGACAGGTTTCCATATGCCGTGGCTTTGGGAGCTGCATCTGACAGTGATCAGTTGATGGAATCCATGGGCCGTGAAATAGCCAGACAGTGCAAAAGACTGGGTGTGCACATCAACTACGCACCAGTAGTCGATGTCAATAATAATCCCAACAATCCTGTCATCAATTTCAGATCGTACGGCTCTGATAAAGAAATCGTCGCCAGTAGAGGTCTCGCATATATGAAAGGCATGCAGAGTCAGCGATTGTTATGTACGGCAAAGCACTTTCCCGGACACGGGGACACAGATGTGGACTCTCATCACGACCTTCCCGTGATCCTGCATGATAAGACGCGACTCAAAGACATCGAATTGTATCCATTCAAAAAATTGATAGACAACGGGTTGTCAGGTATCATGACTGCTCACCTCAATATACCAGCTCTGGAGCCTGACCAAGGACTGGCATCCACATTTTCTACCAATATAGTTTTCCAATTACTTAGAGAAGAATTGGGTTTCCAGGGACTCACCTTCACCGACGCGATGGAGATGCAGGGAGCAGTCAAAAATTTCCCGAAAGGAGAAGCTATGGTCAGAGCTTTGCTCGCAGGAAATGATATCTTAGAGACCTTTATGGATGTCCCAGGTACAGTAGCGGCTTTGAAAGAAGCGGTGGCCAAAGGAAGAATCCCGATGGATGTGCTCAATGATAAAGTGAGAAAGATATTGATGGCCAAGTCATGGGTAGGTTTGGATCAATATAAGCCGGTGGCTATGGCCCATTTGTTGTCGGATCTCAATACCATCACTGGTGAAGTACTCAATTATCAGTTGACTGAAAAAAGCATCACGTGTCTGCGCAATGATTTCAATATGTTGCCGATCAAAGATCTGAATCAAAAGATCGCCGTACTTTCGGTTGAATCAGAGGGGAAGAGTGATTTTTATAAAATGGTGTCCAACTATACTCAGGTGGACTACTATCACATGCCTAAAAATGTAAACCAGAATACAGTAAATTCCACCATGCGAAAACTGGCATCATATGATGTTGTGCTTGCTGGTATCCATCTCATCGATATCAGAGCGAGCAAAAACTACGGTATCACGCCTGAAAATGCCAAAATCATCGATACCTTGGCAAAACAAAAAAATGTGGCTTTGTGTATCCTGGGCAATCCATTTGTATTGGCCAAAATCCCTGAATTGGCAGAATGTAAAACCCTCATGATGGGCTATCAGCAGAGCCGATATGCTGAAAATGCGATGGCGCAGGTTATATTTGGAGCCCTTCCTGCTGAAGGTCAGTTGCCGATTGGAATTGATGACCATTTCAAATTGGGTAAAAGTGTTCAGTGGAAATCTATCGGACGGCTGTCTTATGGAATTCCTGAGCAAGTTGGGATAGAGAGAAGTATGTTAATATCCGGAATTGACTCTATCATAGGAGAAGGACTAAAACAACAAGCGTACCCCGGAGCCGTAGTCCAGATCACCAAAAACGGAAAAGTCATCATGACCAAAGCGTATGGTTATCACACCTACGAAGATGCAAAAGCTGCAGGATCCAATGTGGGCAATGATACCGGCACTAATTACAGTTTTATAGATGATGCAATGGACAATCCTGAATCGTTAAAAACCACTTTGAGAGATACAAAACCCGTCATCATCCCTAAAGGAAAAGTGCTGCTTACCGATGTATATGACATGGCATCAGTCACCAAGATCAGTACATCGACACTAGCCGTGATGCAGCTGATGAGCGAAGGTAAGTTTAGTCTAGATGATCCGTTGGGCAAATATTACACGCCATTTCAGGGGACTAATAAAGAAAACCTGAAGATGAAAGACCTACTGACCCATCGGGCAGGACTCAAAGCATGGATTCCATTCTGGAGAGATGCGGTAGATTCGGTGGCTACACTGAAGAAAGCACTGGAGATGAATCCCGCTTTGGAAAATGATTGCATAGTAGAGATCAAAAAGCCTGGATTTTTTAAGAGACTTTTTGGAAAGAAGCCCACCAAGCATATCAAGTATGAAGCTTCATTGGCAGAGAATGCCCAATTGATGAATAAAATATTGACGCCTGAAAACAGGATTTGGAAGCAGGGTATATTCGTAGCCAAACCGACGGCGGGTTATGGTGTAAAAGTATCAGATCATCTGTTTCTCAATGATCAATACAAGAAAGTCATCATGGGTCAGATAGCTGATTCAGAAGTAAAACCTGATCAGGGATATGTGTATAGCGATTTGCATTATTATCTCTATCCGGACATGATCCAATCTATCAAAGGCAAGACTTTTGAGTCTTATCTTGATATGACCTATAAATCTCTCGGAGCCAATAGTCTGACTTTCAATCCGTTAAATAAATTCTCTAAGGATGTGGTAGTACCCACAGAATATGATAGTCTCTTTCGGTCAGGATTGATACATGGCTATGTACATGATGAGGGTGCGGCTATGTTGAGTGGAGTTTCCGGTCATGCAGGTCTTTTTGGTACTGCCAATGATTTGACCAAACTCATGCAAATGTATCTGCAGAAGGGTACGTATGGCGGCATCGACTACATCAAAAGCGAAGTCGTGGACGAGTGTACCAGATATCAGTTTCCGGAAGAAAAAAACAGACGGGGCATCGGATTTGATAAAAAAGATTTCAATCCGGAAGTAAAAAATGCGCCTTCTTTGGCATCTGATGGGAGTTATGGTCACTCAGGATATACGGGAACATATACATGGATAGACCCTGAAAATCAGTTGGTATATGTCTTCTTGTGCAATCGCGTATATCCGACCCGCAACAACAATAAACTTGGTTCGCTCAATATACGGGCAGAGATAGGCAATCACATTATTAAGAGTATTCGCAATAGCAAGGTCATATTGAATTAAAAGCCGAACTCATGTACATGGTAAAGTGAAAAGTGTAATTTTGCCACGAAGGCAAAAAGAACATAAAAGGATCACGGAGTATAAAAGTTGAATATTGTTATTTAAATGGATCATTTTGGAGTCTTCGTTCTAAAAAACAAGTGGTAGAGATTTAGAACATATTGATGTGTGTGTTACCAAATACAAATAAGCCTATTACTTAGTGAGATGCTATGCGAGTGATTGAGCAAAAGTATGGCTCTGTCCAAGTTATGAGATAGGAGAAGTAAAATACAAAATATGTTGTCCATTAGGAAACAATCTTGTATCTTCGACCGTTATGAAGGTTCATCTTGTAAAGTCAATAACCATTAATGAATATGTCCGAGAACATGCCAATTCACGCAATGGATTTGTAACATGGCTTCGAATCTTGAATAGTGCGAATTGGACTAATACAAATGATATCTTAAAGTCATTTACAAATGCAGATATACTTGGAAATAGCACACAAAGAATAGTGTTTGATATTGGCGGAAACAAATTTAGATGCATCTGTAACTATTCGTTTGGAGAGCAATATGTACACTTATTTGTAAAGTGGATTGGAACTCATGCAGAATATTCAAAATTATGTGACACAAACAATCAATATACAATATCAATTTATTAACATGGCAAAGAGTTTGACTATCATTAGATCACGTAAACAATACATGGACTATTGTGATTTATTAGAAGAATTGGTTTTAAACAAGAAGGGACACCAGGATGAGGTAGATCTCCTCTCTTTACTCATTAACAAGTGGGATCAAGACAATTTGGAGTCGATTCAAACAGATCCTATTGAATTGATTCGGGCTTTAATGCGCCAGAATGACTTAAACTCTATTAATATGGCTGAAATTCTGAGTGTGAATAAATCAACTGTGTCAAGAATTTTGAACTATCAAAAAGGTTTGTCAAAGAAATCTATCAGAACACTATCGGAATATTTTGCAATAGCACAAGAATCTCTTAATAAGCCTTACAAATTGAAACACGAATTAAATAAAAAATTTAAAAACGCAGCTTTGATGAATACTAAGAAAAAAATAGAATTGGTGTAACCCTATATAAAACTTAGACTAGACGTATAATACCTGGTATAAATAGATTTTCTAATGCATAATCCAAGTTAAAGAATAATTTTTATTGTAAATTTGGAGTTTAATAGTATTTTTGAGACACATTATAGTCAAAAGAAATTAAATTCAGAAAAATATTAATTTTAATACGCTCGAAATCAAACGATTAAAATTTGAAATTTTTGAAATTTATTTTACTTTAAGTATAGTAATTTTTTTTGTTTAAAGTATAAAAAGACATGCATATCAAAGTATTCGCCGTCATTCTGATATTAAGTTTGACACAAATAGGAATGGCACAATCTGCTTTTCATAGGACCTATCCATCCAATACAGGCAAAGAAATCGTATGTATCTCCTCTATGCAGCTCAAAGATGGTGCCTATGTTGCTCTTGAGATGATGGTAGAAGTGGATCAAAATAAAAATAAATCTTCAGACACCATCATTATAACCAGTTATAAGCCAAAAGGGGATATCAACTGGAGTAAAAGAATAGCCCTTCCGGATAGTCTAAAAGGATATATCCCGTATCTCAAAGAAAGCGTTTTCAGAGGGAGTATCATACAAGGTAATAATGATAGTATATATTACAGTATAGCCACATCAGCACCCGGTACACCCAATAAAATCATCGGTGTCATGGACAGTGGCGGTGTCCACGGGTGGATGAGATCTTATACCACCGAACCCGGCAAGGCAGATGGAAATACTACCAGTCACCTTTTGGTAAATTATAATAAAACTTTTTTCAGCGGCCATATTGGGGGAAATGCTGTGGAAAATGACGTTGCCATCAGCCGAAAAAACTATCAAGGCAACAATATCTGGTCAAAACTC
>JBATLS010000188.1:0-4155 GCA_049289435.1 Saprospiraceae bacterium
CAACCGAGACAAATCTTTTGTCTGCAGCATATTTTACCAATTACCAAAAGCAAGATCATTCAAATCAAAATACTACAGTTAGGTCGACTATTAATTTCATGGGTATTGCCAATAAAAAATTCCAATCACTTACGATCCCACAAAGAAGCATAGGTCACTCCGGAATCAGAAAAATCAATTGTCCAACTTTCAGCAACAGCCATCGGCTATCTATAGCACTCGTACCTGAGGTAGGTGTATTTCTTCCTATGAAACAATTGACCAACACCAGCTCTGAAAACAATACCGTTTTTGGCCTAAGAGACAAAGATGAAAGATCTCTGGAAGGACTGAGTGCGGGTCTTTTTGCTCAGGTTAGGATGGAAAATATACCCATTTACATCAAAGTAGGTGCTTCGATGTCCAGATTGACAGAACAGATGCGACTCGACTATGCTTACACCAGACAGGATACATCACGTGGGATTATCTCTATCACCCAATCACAAACTGGTGATACGATCACAGCCATTTATGGTGATATCATCACAGAAAGAAAATTTTCGGGCAATAAAACCAGACATTACGCCCTAAGTCTTGCAGATTTGCACATCGGTATAGGTATCGAAAAGAGGATGGGCAACTGGTTTGCCGGCATCGAAGGTGGTGCAATACTCAATCTTTCATTGCGTGCATCGGGGTCAATACTTGCCACAGATACTTCATTTGTGGATTTAGATCTTGTGCCCAATCATTATAAGAGTTCCATTGGATGGAGCTATTATGGAGCAGTGAGTGTTGGGAGTGATTTTTCTGAACATTCCCGGGCATACCTATCACTGCAAGCGAGAATGAACCCAGGCTCATTCTCTACCGATGCAGGTATGACTCGCCAAACCTATGATTTTGTTGGATTGAATATAGGGTATGTCCATTCTTTTTGATGGATAAGCTTGAGTATGCTTGATATATTCTAACTTTGCGGCACAACGCTGTATTAATTTGGCACGATACTTTATTCATCTTTCATACGTCGGCACCGCATACAATGGTTGGCAAAATCAACCACATGTGGGTACGAAAACTGTGCAATCGACCATAGAGTCTGCTTTATCTTTGTTTTTAGGTCAGGAGATGAATATCGTCGGGTGTGGCAGGACAGATACTGGTGTTCATGCACAGGGATATTATGCGCATATAGATATCGAATCAGTAGTGGACATACCACATCTGATCTATCGAGCCAATAAGATACTACCTATGGATATTGCCATCCATGATATACTTCTGGTAAAGGACAATGCCCATACGAGATTTGATGCCGTGAGCAGATCATACCAATATCACCTTCATACATCGAAGTGGCCATTTGCTGCCCAATCCTTTTATTATACCTATGATCGACCGGACATCGATTTACTCAATCAAGCTGCAGCGGTATTGATGCAGTATGAAGATTTCACTACCTTCTGTAAGTTACATACCGATGTCAAAACTATGATTTGTAGGGTGACGGAGAGCCAATGGTCAAAACAAGGCGATCATTATATCTACAGGATTACTTCTGATAGATTTTTGCGGGGTATGATACGACTCATCGTAGGGATGTGTCTCAATGTAGCCCGTGGCAAACTGTCCATAGATGACGTCCATCATGCTATGAAAGATCAAAAACGCTTGCCCTATGACTGGAGTGTACCCGCTGAAGGCTTGTGTCTCTGCGATATCAGGTATCCTTATCTCTAAGACATAATAGATTCAGATCACTAAACATCTCGCAGTTTAAATCCATTCATTGGCATTGCATTTTTTGAATGCAATGTATTGTTATGCTTGCAATCAGAGATTGCAAGGCCATTATTTGGTTATTTTACAATTACTTTGTGTACTTCGGCCAATTTTCGTTGTATTTCCTGCAGTCTCTCTTCGAGCATGTAGTTGAATGTATATTTGGAATCCGAAAAGCTCAGATGCGCATAATATTGCCATACTTCATCTATGTCTTTGAGTCCGATGGTGTAGGGCAGATAACTGTCATTGTCGGAAACGAGTATCAGTTGTTTGGCTGCAAAATCAGGTCGGATGCGCTTATACACCAGACCATCTGACTTACTGATCACGACGTAAGTCTTATCTTTTTTGATGTCTCTGAGACTCTCCACGTAGGAGCATATGACGATACTTCCTGACTCCATAGGCAACATCGAGTCACCATGTATCTCAAATCCCCGGTATGTCCCTTGTGGTATATTGGGAAAAGCGATCTTTGGCAGATCGCGGATGTACTCAGGGTCTGCGAATGACTCCAGATATCCTGCTTCTGCTTTGGTCTCTACGAGCTCTATATTGGAGTTGTTGTCGGCATCTACGGAGATAGCGAGCACTTTCATATCTTTATTTCGGATGATCTCCAGGTCTCGGTGACTGAGATTGCTTTTGATTAGGTCATCGATCCTGACATCAAAGATATCAGACAGTTTGATGAGAATATCGATGCTCACCTGTGTATGTCCGCGCTCGTAGTCACTGAGCGACGAACGGGGTACAGATAGCTTTTCGGAGAGCTCCTGCTGAGATAGTTTGCTTTTGTTGCGAAGGTATTTTATATTTTGACCAAGCATATTGAAGTACGAATTTAGAGTGACGAAGTACGATTGAAAAACGAAATACGATTTGCGATTACTTTTGGGCTGATCTCCCCTTAGGGGTCGGGGGTAGAAGAGCAGGAATAACGAATACTGAAGTACGAATTTATAAATACGAATGTTAAAACGAAGTACGAATTTAGAGTGACGAAGTACGATTGAAAAGCGAATGACGAAGTACGAATACTTATCCAGGCCTATTTCTGGCAGTTTTTATTGAAGATACAATAATTGCGACAATTTCATTACTCTCTTTAAGTAAAGTTGTAATGTAGGGGTCATCGCCTGTTAGGTTGACTTCTTTTATTATTTCCAGCCAATACATTGTTTCATCAGCTTCTTCTTCAACGATTTTCAGCTTGTTTATAAAATCTGCATTTGATTTTGCACGGCAAGCAGCCCTATAATTCGCCCCTATGGATGTAGCACTTCTGACTACTTGCTTCCCGACAATCCATGCGGACTGTTTAGAAGGGAATGTATCAACCCATCGAATAATTTCAATCGCAAACCTTTTAGTTCGACCTTTTAAATCTTGACTCATTTAGAAGTATTTATAAATCTTTTGACAAAGATAATATACAATTTTGAATTACGACGTATATTGCGACATAATTACGTCGTTTATTACGACATTTGTTTAAAATAAATTAGAATGTTACCTTATAAACAGAAGCTTGAAGCAAGATACGTCAAACAACAAACGTACTTCTACATTCCACTTTTCGTATTTCCATTCGTCATTCGTCATTCGTCATTCGTCATTCGTCATTCGTATTTCGTACTTCGTCATTCGTATTTCGTATTTCGTCACTCGTACTTCGTACTTCATAATGTTTGACCGCGCCATCCTCCATCTAGACCTTGATTCCTTCTTCGTATCGGTCGAGTGTCTCAAAATCAGCAGCCTGCTTGGACTACCGCTGCTCATCGGTGGCACGTCCAATCGTGGCGTAGTCGCATCATGTAGTTATGAAGCCCGACGATTTGGCGTACACTCCGCCATGCCGATGAAGATGGCTCTCCGGCTATGTCCGCAGGCCGTCATCATCAAGGGAGATATGGACAGCTACTCCAAATACTCGGGCATCGTCACCGACATCATCGCTGAGGAAGCACCTGTATATGAAAAGGCATCCATCGATGAGTTTTATCTCGATCTGACTGGTATGGACAAACATTTCGGGTGCTTCAAGTGGTCAGCAGAGCTGCGACAGAAGGTCATCAAAGAGTCTGGGCTACCCATCTCTTTCGGCCTATCCGTCAATAAAACCGTCTCCAAAGTAGGCACGGGCGAGGCCAAACCCAATGGTACCAAACACATACCCAACGGTACGGAGAAAGGCTTCTTAGCACCATTGCCCGTCGGCAAGATACCCGGCGTAGGTGACCAGACGCACAAGAAGCTCAACTTCATGGGGGTACGTACCATAGAGACGCTGAGCCAGATACCCATTCGTCTCCTGGAGAGAGAGTTTGGCAAGCCGGGGCGTAGCCTATGGGAAAAGGCCAATGCCATCGATCATACACC
>JBATLS010000189.1:0-4884 GCA_049289435.1 Saprospiraceae bacterium
CTAAGAAACAGTTTATTATTGGCACCAATGCCTACAGCTTCTACTTCTCAGATTTTAGGTAACAATGAGTGTTTTGAACCATACACTTCAAATATTTATACAAGGCGTACCTTATCCGGTGAATATATCATTGTGAATAAACATTTACTAAGAGATTTAACCAGATTGGGTCTTTGGAATGATGACCTCAAACAAAAACTTATGGCTGCCAATGGCTCTGTGGCCAATATCCCTGAGATTCCCGCTGATTTAAAAGCATTGTATAAAACAGTCTATGAGATCAGCCAAAAGGTGATCATAGATCAGTCTGCCGATCGTGGTGCTTTTATCTGCCAAAGCCAGAGTTTAAATCTCTTCGTAGAGAATGCTAACTTCGCTAAGATGAGTTCAATGCATTTTTATGCATGGCAAAAAGGATTGAAAACAGGTATGTACTATCTGAGAAGTAAAGCAGCTGTAGATCCTATCAAATTTACGCTGGATGATAAGCACCAAAGGGTACAAGCATCCAAGGATGCCACCATGGCAGAAGAAACGATAGAAGCTGAAGTTATGTCACTGGAAGAAGGAGCATCCTGCACCATGGAAGATGGATGTGTGATGTGTGGTAGTTAATCGAAAAATTTATCTCTATTCTTTAAGAAATCATTTTCTGTAGAAACTTTATGAAGGTTTGTCAAGGATATATTTAGCCGGCAAACCTTCACTTTTTAACACAGCTCTCATCGGTGTATCCCAAAATTTCATTTTATACCATTTCTTTTTTGATTACCCATCTCTAAAGGTGACTAAAATGAAATTTGACTACCTAATTTCTCAGCCCCTATTTTATTGAATAATGCCTCCTATCTGGATGTCCATGTAAAATTCGACTTGGAAAATGGATTTAAAGGACAAATGTGATGCCATCTCTACTATGAAGATTGAGCGCCAATAAATGATCATCCACAAACACATAACTAACTAAATATCATTTTTTACAGACACTAATATGGTGTTGAGCTACCTTTAGAAAATGATCATCAAGCTATATGACAAAAATCATCTTTTTGAAATAAGGTGATTCCTACCTTGCACCCAAGTACGAAGTCATCCACATTAATGATATGATATGCCTCATTTTAAATCACCTGTTTTGTAAAAGATCAATGATTTGCTTCAAAACAGAAATGTTGGATTTTTCAAGTAAATATTATGCAAGCCTTAAAAAAATAATCAATGAGTCCAATTAAGTATCCAGGTGTTAAATCAGCAATGGATGGAAACACCGCCGCCATCATGTGTGAAAGAGAATCTTCTGATGCCGCTGGTGCATACCCTATCACCCCATCCACTCAAATGGGAGAGTACTGGGCAGAGGAAGCAGCAAAGGGTCATTTGAATATTTCTGACAGACCTTTGATATTTATTGAGCCCGAAGGTGAGCACGCTGCAGCAGCTGTTACTGCAGGGTTGTCGATGACAGGACTTAGAGCTTCCAATTTTTCTTCTGGGCAAGGTATAGCTTACATGCATGAGTCACTTTATGCAGCAGTTGGTAAAAGGTTGACTTATGTGTTGAATATTGGTGCCAGAGCTATGACGAAGTCCACACTCAATGTGCATGCAGGTCATGATGATTACCATGCTATAGATGATACTGGATTTTTTCAGTTGTTTGCCAAAAATGTGCAGCATGTGGCTGATTTGAATATCATAGCACATAAAATTGCGGAGCTTGCTTTGACACCCGGAGTCATCGCGCAGGATGGCTTTTTGACAACACACCTTATTGAATCTTTATATCTTCCTGAGCGGGCACTGATCAAAGAGTATTTGGGTCGGCCCGATGATATCATTGATACACCCACTCCAGCGCAAACGATCTTATATGGTGATACCCGGCGTCGAATTCCTGAACTTTGGGATGTAGATAATCCTATGATGGCAGGCATCGTGCAGAATCAGGATTCATATATGCAAAGTGTCGCAGCTCAAAGACCTTTCTTTTTTGATCACATCAAAGATTTGACAGATCAGGCTTTTGATGAATACGGAAAACTCACTGGAAGAATTTATAAGAGAGTGATGTCATATCGTGCCAATGATGCTGAATATCTCATATTGGGACAAGGTAGTGTGATACCAAGTGCTGAAGTAGTAGCGGATTATTTGCGGGAGACTCGTGGCATCAAAGTAGGTGTAGTGGACTTAGTCATGTTTAGACCATTCCCTGGAGACCAATTATCCAAATTACTGAAAGGAAAAAAAGGTGTTGTAATATTAGAGAGGTTAGATCAGCCGTTGGCTGAAGATCTCCCGATCGCCAGAGAATTAAGAGCAGTCATGTCCAAATGTCAGGAAAACGGTAACTCCCCTAAGAATTTGCCATATCCTGATTTGGAAGCGTACAAGGGCAATGATACACCAGCCATTTATTCTGGCTCTTTTGGTATGGGTAGCAGAGACTTGCAACCAGAAGGCATCATAGGCGCCATAGAAAATATGCTGCCAGGTGGAAAGCATAAAAAGCAATTTTACTTATCCATAGATTTTTTGCGGGATGTGCCTTATACTCCTAAGCAAAAATTATATCAGGAATCCATTCAAGACGCATATCCAAATATTAAAGATCTGGGAGTCAGGGGATCAGAAAATCCCAATCTCATGCCGAAGGATGCAGTGACGGTCAGGTTTCATTCGATAGGTGGATGGGGTGCCATCACTACTGGAAAGAACCTTGCAATGACACTCTATGATCTTTTAGGATTTGAGATAAAAGCCAATCCAAAATACGGATCAGAGAAAAAAGGTCAACCTACCACTTATTATTTGGCTGCAGCACCTGAACCTATCAGGATCAATTGTGAATACTTTTTTGTAGATGTCGTCTTATCCCCGGATCCCAATGTATTTAAACATACTAATGCACTGGCGGGATTGAAAAGAGGCGGATGCTTCATTATACAAAGCGATCAGGATAGCCCCGACAAAGTATGGGCAAATATTCCGACACCCTATCAAAAAGTAATCATTGAGCAGGACATTCATATATTTTATATAGATGGGTTTAAAATAGCTAGGGAAGAAGCGACAGATACTGAGTTACAATTGAGAATGCAGGGTATCGCATTTCAAGGAGCATTTTTTGCAGCATCACCTTTGATGACAAAGGCCAAGCTGACTGAACATGAATTATTGAAGGCGATAGAAGACCAGTTGGTATATAAATTTGGTTCCAAAGGACAAAGAGTGGTCGATGACAATATGAGAGTGGTGAAAAGGGGCTTTGATGAGATCAGAGAAATAAAAAATAAGGTTCTTGGAAGTAATGATGGTGAAAAATTGGACGGTAAGCAGATATTACCATTACCTAGTATGCTTAAAAGTATTCCACAGAGTGAATCTAAACTAAGCGATATCCATAGATTTTGGGAACAAACGGGCAATTTCTACCAACAAGGAATGGGAAATGACAATATTACTGATCCATTCATTGGTTTGAGTGTCATGCCGGCAGCCACTTCTTTATTTAGAGATATGACAGGCATCCGATTTGAGCACCCATCATGGATTGCGAACAATTGTACAGCTTGTGGCAATTGTTACACTATTTGTCCGGATACAGCCATACCTGGATTGGTCAGTACATTATCAGATGTTTTGGATACCGTAGTCAAGAGAGTCAAAAAGAACCATGGCAATGTAGAGGTACTGCCTAAAGCCGTCAGACAGATGGAAAGCCATATCAGAATGTTGATGAACCAATCACAAAATGGTTCAACTGTCAATGATCACATCCAGAATGCCATCGGAAAGACCATTGCGGATCATAACGGTGATAAGGATTTAGTCAGAGAATTCGATTGGTTTAGAGATGAACTCGGAGATTTCAATTTTGCATTGACCAGACCGTATTATGATCTTCATGAAAAGAAAGAAGCCAATAGTGGAGGTTTGTTCAGCATTACTATCAATCCTACTACGTGTAAAGGCTGTATGGCATGTATTGATGTGTGTCATGATGATGCATTAAGAGTAGTGACACAGACAGAAGATTCAGTGACTGGTATGAGGAAGCAATGGGATCTGTGGATGGATTTGCCCAATACTCCTAAGAAATACAATCGAATAGATAGTCTGGAAGACAAAATTGGTCCTTTGGAGACGATGCTGCTCAATAAGGATGCCTACTTAAGTTTTGCGAGTGGTGATGGGGCTTGTCTTGGATGCTCAGAAAAATCAGTAGTCCATCTTTTTGTAGCAACTGTTGAGTCTTTAATGCAACCCCGCATAGAGAAACATATTCTTCATTTGGAAAATCTGATTCAGAATTTAGAAAAGCACATACAATTAAAGTTGATCCATTCATTGGATGTAAATGATACCGATGCATTGTCAAAAATTATTAGCGAAGCTCATTCTAAAGATTTGAAGATAGCAGATATTGCCAATAAGATGGATCAAACTAAAGAAGCGGCGCCCATTGATCAGGAATGGCTCATGAGTGTCACACAGCTATTGGCCAAACTAAAAAAACTCAAGTGGAAATATACCAACGGTACAACAGGGCAAGGTAGATCAAGCATGGGTATGTGCAACTCTACTGGCTGTACTTCCGTCTGGGGAAGCACGTATCCTTTCAATCCATATCCATTTCCTTGGGCA
Source organism: Saprospiraceae bacterium (assembly GCA_049289435.1). Lineage (GTDB taxonomy): Bacteria > Bacteroidota > Bacteroidia > Chitinophagales > Saprospiraceae > OLB9. The sequence continues at coordinate 4,648 of JBATLS010000189.1, forward strand.
AATCACTTATTTCAGGATTCCACATCTATGGCCATGGGAATATTTGAAGGTCATATGTCCAAAATGGCAGAAGGGTTTAGAGCCATAAGAAAGGCAGAATTGGTATTGAACGAAACCTACGATCCTTCGACAGATGATTCATTTTTTACTTACTTCAATTGGGAGCAATTTAGTGAAGAAGAATGGCTGCTATGTCCACCTGTAGTAGCATTGGGTGGCGATGGAGCGATGTATGAT
>JBATLS010000190.1:0-1664 GCA_049289435.1 Saprospiraceae bacterium
GAAAAAAATATCATGGATGTGTTTAAAACTTCATTTACTACTGAGAAATATGGATTTACTACACTGAAAAAGCCCACTTTTCAAAGGAAGGTTCAATGGGTATCTGAGTATATGCGTTTGGCGTAAAAATCCTATAGAGAAAAATTTGTTGAATTATTTTCAAAAAAATAAGACAATAAAGTAGTAAAATTGAATATTATATAACATATTTGACATAATGTTGAATATTATGTATATTATTTAACATTTTCATATAAATATTGCACCATAATCGCCATATGGTTATATATTTGCATCATCAAAAGTGATAACAAAGTATTTGACTATTTATTTGATTGATCGTTGAATAGTTCTCTTTGACATATTTGGTAACACACATTGTGAGGTGTTGAAATTGGCAGACATGCCCTCCTGTCTCGGGGGTGGAGATCATGCGATAAACTTTATTTATATTTGGATTGGCTATTATTCGATCCGAATGTATCTTAAAGCTAAGTGCTCCGTGGAGGTTCGAATCCTTCTCTCACAGCTTTTTATACATTATAAATATTCAACACGTATATTTTAAATTGTGTAGTGAATATTACTGATGTCATTATTGTGAGGTGTTGAAATTGGCAGACATGCCCTCCTGTCTCGGGGGTAAGGATCACACGACAAACGAAAGGTATGGGTTGACCACACAGTTCCGGTCTTCGGAATTTGCCTTTTGGCTAAGTGCCTTGTGGAGGTTCGAATCCTTCTCTCACAGCTATGTTTGGTTTAAATCAATGAATGGTTTGGGCATTTGATCCATGATGAGATTGGATGTCCGAAACATTCATTTTTTTTTTGTACCTACCACATTACAGCTTTGTAAAAACTATAACCAAAACAACCAATACAAAAATAAAGCAGCCACTATCAAAGTGACCAATACTTTTAGCCACTGTATCAAGCTTTCTTTTTGCAATTGTCTCCTTATCTTTTGTGCGTTTCTTGCCTCATCAATTGGCGACTTTTTTGAAAACTTCTGGTCATTAAAAACCAATGGTGATTTGTCCGTTTTTAGTATGTCAAGCTTTTCACTATTTTTTTCCCGAGCTTGCCGTTGTAATGCCCGATTCATTTTTTGACGATTGATCATATCTAATACGTGTCCTGCGAAACTCATACCAATCAATATATGTGTGAAAAAAGATTTTAAATATCCAAAGTTAATGATTATTTACTGCTCAAAAATCTATGTTGAAATCCTATTGCAGCCCAAAGGTATCAAAAGACATGAAAATTAATTTCCACATTAGCTGGTGGTTTCTTCTATAAATGGCGTGGTAATTACTTCCCGTTACTATCGGGATTGCTTTGTCACTGGTTCAATCATGGAGCATGGCGATGGCTATGTTGTGTCATCAAGGCTGCTGATTTTTCCTGCCTGCTGCAAAGCGGGCAGGCTTGCCCAAAGCCATAGACAGTCGGGCAGGCTTATGCTTTTGACCTTCATGACTGAACTCATTATGATATTTAGATTAAAAAAATGTGTCAAAAATGATGCACTATAGCGTATTTGTCAAAGTGAATTGATATTTTTATACCATGGAAGAGAAGATCAATAATCCACACGATAAGTTTGTCAAAGAAATGATGGCTGACAGGGAGATGGCCATTGCCTTTCTTGATGCCTA
>JBATLS010000191.1:0-3645 GCA_049289435.1 Saprospiraceae bacterium
ATTGGGGTTGAAAATTTTGATAGTTGCCATATCCTTATTTATTGCACCAGTATCAAAAGACTTTTTAGCGTATCCTGTGCCTGCTTCTACACTTTTGGGATCCATTACCCAAAGGTCTTTTCCAATACTTATCGTTGGGACTACACTTTCTGTCACCCAAGTAGAGATCCCATTTTTTTCACTTTGTAATAATAGGGCATAAATGGCAGCAGCAGAAGATTTGGAAGTATTCCAGTGATTTGTTTGCTTGTTCTTGAGCAACCATATTTTCATTTTTGACACTTGGTCAGCGTCAGATTGGGCTTCTCCAAAAAATTCTATCATCATAGCCTGCCTTTCGATAGGTAATTGATACCAGTAGAATCCATTGCCCTCATTCCAATACATACCCATTTCATCATTGCTAAAAGATCTCTCTTGTAAGGACTTGATGATATTTTGAGTGGTTGGATCACCACTTCTATGCATGATCAAACCGATCATAGCTTGCGTATAAAGCCCCTGCTTGAGCCAATACTTTTTTGCTTGACCAAAGTAATAATTTCTGGCTACGTCAGACGCAGATGAAGGCTGGACATCCTTATAAAATGTCCTGATATACAGATAGTGAATACTCAAGGCATCCAGATGATTGTCATCCAAATTCCCACCATATCGGCTGATATTGTCCAATAATCTATTGTATCTGTCGATCAACCTATCATCCATGTATTTTAAACCATTACTGATGATATTTTGCCAATCACTATCTTTTGTGTCCAATGCGCCTAGGTGTGATAAATGACCTATACTCTCCAGAATATGTTGAGTAGAGTAGCAATCGTCCCTACCACCTGCTATCCATGGAAACCCACCGTTGGACAGCTGTCTTTCACTAAGTTTTGCCAAAGAGACTGCTTTTTGGTCAGCCAGTTGGTTGAGATCAAAGAGCAATGCTATATTTCGTTTCTGCTCCGCTTCCGACAGCGACTGGCGCACCCAAGGTGTTTCTTCAAGTACTGCATTTTTTAAATCTTCATTTTTTGACAGATTGCTAAGCAAGGCATTTTTATCCGTTTTGGCCCATTGATCAAATACAGCTTTGATTTTCGGATGGCTATTGGCTATTTTGGTAGCGAGCACATTGGCATACATCATATCCATCAACGCAAGTGTACTTACATTGTTGGGCGAATTCATATATGGCAGTGCCTGAATGGCATACCAGACAGGATTGGAAGTATATTCTATAGTATAGCGAACATCTTTTTTAGTAAGGCTTTTATTATTTTTAAATGCATCAAAAGTAAATGTTTTGGTTTCATTTCCCTTGATCCACATTGGCATTGCTTCTGTCACGAGAATTTGGTTGGTGACTACAGGAATAGTATTTTCTTCCCCATCGCTGTGGCCGCCTGCTACGGCTGTGATCCGATAAGTGAGTGCTGAAAACTTTGTATCAGGTATAGTGACATCCCAACTCAAACCCTGTGAACCCGAAGCAACAGCATTGAATGGCTGGTCATTGGGAGACTTCAATACTTCAGCCGTAACATCTTTCATAGTGATGGCATCAAAAAACTGAAGTTTCGCTGTGCCCGTTAAAGTGGCGGAAGTAAGATTGGACACTTTGGCACTAAACGACAGCACATCTCCATCTCGCATAAATCTGGGTGCATTGGGGAATATCATCAGATTTTTCTGAGTCTGGACTATGCGCTCATCATATCCCGTCATGAAGTCAGTCGTATGTGCAAAACTCATGAGTTTCCACTTGGTCAGTGCTTCATTGATGGTAAATGACAGGATAATGTCACCGTTTGCATCCGTTTTGAGCGAAGGGAAGAAAAAGACCGTTTCGTTCAGGTTTTTTCTGATGAGCGGCTCAGCTGGTTTTGGTGTACTTTCAGTAACGGTTTCCACTTTATTTTCATCAGCTTGAGTAGTCGCCACTTCGCTTAGCATTGACTCCTGTTCTGGAGCAGCAGATTTCATCACCATCATGTCTTCAGAGTGCATTTCGCCTCTCTGACTTCTGGAGCGACTTTGATATATCGCATGATATTGTATCAGTGGTATCAGGCTTGGGTAAACCCAGGGTTTGACATCTATATTTTTACCTCCTGAATATTGATAATATTGGCCTTGCACCATACTAAATCCTGGAGCTTCTATGCGCAACTGTCCATATGACGAAGGATAAAAAGACGTGCGCCATTGATGTTGGGCAAATTGATCCAAAGATGCATCATACATGGCAGCCACCATTTCGGCAGCTACTTTCTCTGCTTTTCTACCTTTTATTTTGATGCGATATTCTTCTTTGCTACCGGGTAGGGTCTTATCTCTAAAGGTCTCATAAGTGATATCCAACTCCTTATTTGTCCAAGGTACGCTTACATTATAGGAATTTTGAAAAAATCTATTTTGAATCACGTATCCGATTTTCAATGTCAATCCGCCTCTGTACTGCTCTGTGATAGGAAAGTTTATTTTGGATAATTTGTCCGTTTTGGATGTCTGTGAATACAATAATTCTCCATTTTTTTCTATGAGTACTTGCATCCAAATAGGCTTATCGGCCACCCCAGCAGTCAACTCTAGTGTCTGACCGGGTTGTAGCGATTTCATGTTGATTTTAGTGAATAAAAAATCAGACTTAGGAAATGTACTATTTTCAAAATCCGTCAATACAAAATAGTGGACTGCCGTTACATCTCTTCCATATTTGTCTTTTGCTTCCATTTCAATTTTGTAAGCCCCAGCCCCGATTTTTTCAATGATATCTATAGCTTCTTTGGTTTGGAAGGCTTGGTCAATCATCTTTTTGTCTATTTCCCAACCTGATATGCCGTTGGTAGCATTGGACTCATAATATGGAAAAATCTTTTCCCGGTGTGTTCGTTCGATTGGGTGATCGACTCTTCCATCCCAATATTTGGCAATAGTTACCTGGTCGGGTGCTTTAAGTTGAAAAATTTTGACATTGCCTTTTGCTTCCAAAGCAACTCCATTGGTGCTGGTGGCCACTATTTTCAAGCTGTCCATCTCTGATTTATCCAGTTGAGCACCAAAATTGGCAGATAGTGAAAAAGCTGTATAACCTACGGAAATATGATCTTCCACAGACCTGGTCTCCCCTCTTTGGTCGGTCACATCGATTTCTATTTTATAGGTAAACACCGGCAGATCTTTTTTATTCACCTTCAAATCAGGAATGGCAACAAATGACATTTTAAATTTCCCTTCTCCATCAGTAGTTGATTCTCCTTGAGATACTATAAAATCATTGGAAGTATATGGCATGCGCCACCACCATCCCCAACCTGGAAACCGGGCAGTTCTGACTACTTTATACTTGATTTGAGCGCCATCCACTGGTGTTCCTGCCAGAGTCATTGCACTACCGGTGACCAATACGGAATCTCCCAATTTATATTCTGCCGTGATAGCGTCAGTTTTAACTTCGAATGTGGGACGCTTATATTCTTCTACCAATATTTGTTTTTGCCCATACATTTTATTCGGCGATGTTCCTACGGTGATGGTGAATGAGCCATTGAGTCGGCCCAGAGGAATGGTAAAGCTACCGCTACTACTTCCAAATTGATTGGATGTAAGTTTCAACTTGCTGACTTCCTGATAGTTGGCATCTCTAAACACCAC